>JAKAXP010000038.1 GCA_021816545.1 Bacteroidota bacterium | reverse complement strand
ACGATTTTGACGGCTGACCGTTCCTCCACATCCCGTCCCCGGTCGATGATGAAGAAGTTTCTCTCCCTGAAGATGAACTCGTCAAGGGCCATCAGGGCTCTTTCATTGTATGATTTCGGCTCTTCCTCCCCGCAGCAAGCACCACGGCAAAGGCTCACCTGACGGTGGAAGCAGGGTCCGGATGTCTCGTACATTCCGCACAGCTTCTGGCACAGATTGTAATCACTTATTATCTGTTCAAGCTTCCCACGTGCCCTGTCGCGGGAAGTAAACAGCGAAAGGGGGATCTCATCGTCATTTGCATTTCTGCAGGTAAACCTTATGTAACCATTTTCATCCGTTTGGCTGTAGATGCCCCACCTGAATCCTGTGCGTCGCTGTGCCCTGTTGAACCTGGGTTTCCTGCTTTTTATCTCGGCAGACTCCATCAGCAGGGCAATCAGCTCGCTGCCTGTGCACTCCCAGGTGATGTCAGCAATCATTGACCGCATCTCCATCTCCCGTCCCGATGTGTTGTTAGATATATGCGAACTGACCCGTTCACTCAGGTTCCGGCTTTTGCCGACATAGATCACATCACCGTTTTCGTCATGGAAGTAATAGACTCCTGCCTCCTCAGGAATTGCCTCAAGCCGGGACATGTCAAGTGCCGGGTGGAGCTTCGAGGCCTTCCTGTTTTTAATGAGGCTGCCTGTTTTCAGTTCCAGGTCTTTTTCAAGCAGCAGTTCCAGCAGTTTTACGGTGGCAAGTGCATCTCCCGAAGCCCTGTGCCGTCCGTTGATCTCGATGCCCAGGTCACTGCAGAGGTTGCCAAGGCTGTATGACCTGTGCCCGGGCAGCAGTTTACGGCTCAGTGCCACCGTGTCAAGCATCGGCCGTTTGAAATTGTATCCGAGCATGCTGAATTCCTGCCTGATGAATGAGTAGTCAAACCTTGCATTGTGGGCAACAAATGTATTTCCTTCGGTCAGTTCCACTATTTTTCGTGCCACCTCAAAGAACCTGGGGGCATCCTCAACCATTTCATTGGTTATGCCCGTCAGCGAGGTTATGAAGTATGGAATATTGCGCTCAGGGTTGACAAGTGTTGAGTACTCCTCCACTATACGTGTGCCGTCAAAGACGTAGACGGCTATCTCCGTAATCCTCTCAAGCCTGGCGCTGCCACCTGTTGTTTCTATGTCAACGACAGCATACATCGGTACAGGAAAGCGCTAAGATAATTACTTTTAAGGCTGCGGCAGATTATTTATATTTATAACAAAAATGTATCCGGATGGATTGCACGGGTGACTACTATTATCTTGACGGTGTCATTCTGCCGGCAGGAGATGGTGATGAGCCTCCCCCGGGGGAAGTCTCATTCTACGAGGTTATCAGGACCCGCAACGGTATCCCGGTTTTTTTCAGTGATCATATGAACCGGATGAAGGCAGGAATTTCAACAAGATACGACCTGTCATCCGATATTGCCGCGGAGGTGAGGACAGGGCTGAATGCGCTGACAGGCCAGGAACGGCATGAGGAGATTAATGTCAGGGTGACAGTTTCTTTCACCGGACATGACCACTCTGTCCATATCTGTTATATCCCTTCGTTTTATCCTTCTGAGGAAATGATAAACAACGGGGTGTCACTTATACTTTTCCATGCTGAAAGGCTTGATCCCGGTGTGAAGATGCTAAACAACAGGCTCAGGCTGTCAGTCAACAGGGAACTCTCAAGGAGGGACGCCTACGAAGCCCTGCTTGTCAACCATGAGGGATTCATCACGGAGGGAAGCAGGTCAAACGTGTTTTTCATCACCCATGACGGAGTAATACAGACAGCTCCTGACAGCATGGTACTCTCCGGGGTCACCCGGAAATACGTTCAGGAAATTATCCGGAAGGAAGGGACCCCGCTGCTGTTTGAAGCAGTCAGGGAGAAAGATACAGGGAGTTTCAGATCAGCCTTCATTACCGGTACATCACCGATGGTGCTGACAGTAAAGGAAATTGAAAACATTCAGCTTGATGTTGCTGATCCTTTGATTAATAGGCTTCGCGAAGCATTTATAAGGCTGGCTGAACGAAGCATCAGTGACTTTATATTGGAAAACGAAGCATTTTAATCAATATCTTTGCATCAAAATAAAGAACAATGGCCAGTGTAAAAAGTCTCAAAAAGGATATCGATTTTCTCTTCTTTGAACTGCTTTCCGATTGCTTCATGGTATCAAGCATTAATGAAGGTCCGAAGAAAGCGGAAGTGCAGGACCTGATAGAAGAGGCAGTAGGTATGCGCAACGAATTCATCGACAGGGCGAATCACCCTGACGGTAAGGATAATCCGGCCCTGGTAAAGGCATATTACGCTGCATTGCGCAAGGAGCTTTTCAGCAAGGTCAACGAGTATTTTGAAAAGCTGAGTGCTGTTGCCAAACAATAGGTAATCGGCTGTTTGAGACGCCGACGAAGGCGGAGTATCAATCCCGTATCCGGCGGCTGGCGGATCGGAAAAGCAGTCCCAGTGGATTACATAAATTCCCCGGCAATTACCTGCAATCCGCATTTCAGGCATTTGCCATCGTCGGCAAGGCCGGTGATACGGGTGGTGTAACCGGATCTGACGATCACAGTGGAGTGACATGATGGACAGGAGGTGTCGCTTCCTCCGTTATCACCACCCATATTGCCCGAATATACATAATCAAGATATTCTGAAGCTATATCCCTGAGTTTAAGTATAGTTTCAGCCGGAGTTGCGGGAGTCGACCTCCTGTACATGGGGAAGTACCTGCTCAGGTGAAGCGGTACTGACCGGCCGGCATTTTCTGCAATCCACATTGCTTCACGCCTCATTTCATCAGGTGTATCATTCAGCCCGGGAAGGATCAGGGTTGTAATTTCGAGGTGCCTGCCTGAATTAGCAACGTCCCTGATTGAATCAAGTACTGGCTGAAGAGTGGCTCCGGTGAACCGCCTGTAAAAGTCATTGTTAAATGCCTTGAGATCTATATTAAAGGCATCGATGAAGCGGATAAGGTCCATCAGCGGTTCCGGATTTATGTAACCGTTTGTAACCAATACATTGCGAAGCCCCTGCAGGGAGGCAAGACGGGCAGACTCCATCAAATATTCAAACCAGATAACCGGCTCATTGTAAGTATATGCGATTCCAATGTTTCCCCGGGTGGCAGACGCCTGGCTGACAAGGTCCGCAGGATCAAGTCTCCGTGATCCCGCAAGGGAGATATTCTGTGAAATATGATGATTCTGGCAGAAATCACATCTCAGGTTGCACCCGTATGATCCGACTGAAAGAATTGAAGATCCCGGGAAGTAATGGTAAAGCGGTTTCTTCTCAATGGGGTCAAGGGCATATCCCGAAATAATGCCGGCAGTAACCAGATGCAGTTCCCCGTCACGGTTTCCCCGGGCACCGCAGATTCCCTCTTCACCTGGCCTTATAAGACATCGGTGAGGACAGAGAAGACACCTTACGGAATCTTCCTTTTGTTTCTCCCACACATTCATCCCGCTACTGTTTTGAACATATAAATTTAATGTTAATTTTGTTAGCCCGCCAGCCCTGATGTGGCCGGGAAACAGCTTCATATCCGTTTAACCTTAACACTACACAATGAGCACAAGAAGAGACTTTCTGAGGAAATCAGCCCTTGTTATGGCTGCGGCTCCGCTTATTAACAGAGAAATGATTGCATCATCCAAACCTTCCAAAAAGACCGGTCTTGCACTTTATACAATCCGTGATGCGATGGGCAGTGATCCTTCTGCTGCGCTTGCAGCGGCGGCAGAAATAGGATATGACTGGGTTGAAGCTGCTGACCACCGTGATGGCAAGTTTTACGGTATGAAGCCAAAGGAATTCGGCAAGCTGGTGAAGAAAAACGGTCTTGCCCCAATCAGCTCGCACAGCGGGCTCAGGCCGGAAAATTTCGAGCAGATGATAGATGACGCTGCTGAGGCAGGTATGAAGTACATTATGCTGCCTTCACTTCCCGGTGATTGGAGCAGTACTATCGATGGCTACCAGCGCGCAGCAGATTTCTTCAACAAGGCAGGGGAGCGAAGTAAAAAGGCCGGCATTGCCTTCGGGTTCCATAACCACCAGGTAGAGTTTCACGAGATCAACGGCCGTGTGCCGTATGACATCCTGCTTGAAAAGAGTGACCCGAAGCTTGTAACCTTCGAGGTCGACCTGGCATGGATTACTGCTGCCGGTAAGGACCCCGTGGCATATTTCAGGAAATACCCCGGCAGATTCGAGGTCTGGCATCTCAAGGACCTTTCACCTGAGAAACAGGATGCAACCCTTGGTGAAGGGATAATCGATTTCCTGCCTATTATGGCTGAAGCACGGACTGCGGGAATGAAATACTGGTTTGTCGAGCAGGATAACTGCCGTACCCACACTCCCATGGAGAGCATCAGGATAAGCAGGGATTATTTCCTTGGGAAGCTGGCAAAATAGAATACACAGATGGTGCTCAGGCACCTGGCTGAACAGCCCCTCCCGGTCATCCTGCCGGAGGGGTTTTTCTTTTCCTTCAGAGGGTCATCAGGAGTGACCCGTTCCTCGATGAAGCTACTGCTGCTTCCAGGAACTTCATTCCCCGCACTCCTTCATGAATGCCGGGGTAATCAGCTGTCTCTGAAGGCTGAAGACCTTCTTCCAGTGCTCTGATGTGCATGCAGAAGTTCCTGTACAGGTTGGCAAAGGCTTCTATGAAACCTTCGGGATGCCCTGCGGGAATCCTTGCATGCATGGCCACCACGGGTCCGGTTACTGTGAAGGAGTTACCGGTCCGGAAAAGCTGCACCGGAGCATCGGGCCACATCACGGTCAGGGTATTTGGTTCCATCTGTCTCCAGTATATGCCTCCCTTTTCCCCGTATATTCTTATTGACAGGTTGTTCTCCTCTCCGGTGGCTACCTGGCTAGCAATGAGTGTGCCCCTGATACCGCCGGCAAAGGTCAGTGTCGCTGTCCCGTCGTCATCCAGCTTTCTTCCCTGCAATGTTGAGTGCAAATCTGCCGATAATGCCACAACCTCGTCTCCTGTGATGTACTCAGCCAGGTTGAATGCGTGTGTCCCTATATCAGCCATTGTTCCGGCTATTCCGGCCTTTGAAGGATCTGATCGCCAGGCTGCCTGCCGGTTCCCTGTCATCTCAACCGGGGTTGAGAGCCAACCCTGCAGATACTCGACGATTACCTTTCTTACTCTTCCGATATCACCAGCATGAACCATCTCGCGTGCCCTTTTTACCATCGGGTACCCGGTATAATTATGTGTAAGGCAAAACAGTCTGCCGGTACGCTCCACCGTCTCATACAGGTCAAGCGCTTCAGCGACGCTCATGCACAGGGGCTTATCGCAGATCACGTGGAATCCTGCTTCCAGGGCCATTTTTGCAGGACCGTAATGAAGGTGATTCGGAGTGACGATGCTGATGAAATCGGGTCTCACCTCAGCAGGAAGGGCGCCCTCGCTCCTGATCATTTCCTTCCAGTCTGTGTATATCCTTGATGACGGCAGACCCTCTGAAGTACCGGTTGACAGTGATATATCAGGGTCACTGCTGAATGTTCCGCAAACCAGTTCGGCAAGTCCGTCAAGACGGGCTGCCATACGGTGCACCGGGCCGATCATCGAGCCCTCGCCTCCGCCTATCATCCCCATCCTCAGTTTCATTTGGTGTCGCTGTTTTCAGATTTGTAATCGCCCCTTATCTCAATTGAGTTATGCCTGCAGAACTCTTCCACAGCTTCCAGGATCCTGGCCGTATTCTCGGGCCAGTAAGTTCCAAGTTTGAGGCTCACATTTCCTGACTCTGTAATGAATATGATTGTGAGTGGTCTGAATTCGACCGCCCGGAGTGAAACAGGTGTGAAGACGGCCGGAGGTTTATAAAACTCCTGCCGTAATGTGATCTTTTCGTCCGAGACGATGATGTACCGGCTGGTGTATCCAAGACCGGAAATGATCATCCAAAGTCCGAATAAAAACAGGAATGCGATTGCCGCCCAGGATGATGTGGTTGAAGCAGCAGTGCCGATTATGCTGCAAAAATACCATCCGGTCACAGCCAGGCTTGACACCCCAAGCAGTATTCTGCCGGCTTTTTCCAACCTTCTATTTTCATGAAGGTCAATGCTGTATCTTGATTCTTTCATATACTTTACGATAATGCAATTTACTTATTTTAAGGGATATCATTTCTACTTTAAAAATCGGGCAGTCGTTTTATTTTCCGGGCGAAATATTTACTTTTAAGGTTTGTATTGAAATTTTAACCACCTGTAATATGAAAGAAGATTCAAGAAAAATCACGAGACGGTCATTTGTTGGCACAACCGGGGCAGCAATTGCCGGACTGACAATTCTTCCGAGCAATGTTGTCAGCGGTCTCGGGCACCGTGCCCCGAGCGACAAGCTCAACATCGCCGGTATCGGCATTGGAGGAGTTGGCGCCACCAACGTTAGGAATGTGGCATCCTCAGAAAATATTGTTGCACTCTGCGATGTTGACTGGGGCTATTCCAAGAGGGTCTTCGATGCCTATCCCGCAGCGAAGAAGTTCTGGGATTTCCGGAAGATGTATGATGAGATGGGCAAATCGATTGATGCAGTTATAATTGCAACTGCAGACCACACCCATGCCCTTGCCGCAGCCCAGGCCATGACACTTGGCAAACATGTTTACCTTCAGAAACCCCTTACCCACAGCGTATATGAATCAAGGCTCCTTACTAAGCTTGCTGCGAAGCATAAAGTAGCCACGTCGATGGGCAACCAGGGTTCATCAGGAGAGGGTGTCAACCTTATTATGGAGTGGATCCAGAACGGTGAGATAGGAGAAGTCAGGAAAGTGGAGACATTTACTGACAGACCGATATGGCCGCAGGGCCTCAACCGACCGGCGAAGGGTGAATGGGTTCCCGATACCCTGAACTGGGATCTATTCATAGGACCGGCACCGATGCGTCCTTTCCACAGCATTTACACCCCATGGAACTGGAGGGGATGGTGGGACTTCGGCACTGGCGCCCTGGGCGATATGGCATGCCATATACTTCATCCTGTTTTCAAGGGACTGAAACTGCAGTACCCGACAAAGGCTGAGGGCAATTCAACATTGCTTCTTACTGACTGTGCCCCTAATGCACAGTCCGTCAAGCTGGTCTTCCCCGAAAGACCCGCACCGAAAGGTTCGAAGATCAAGTATCCGGAAGTTGAAGTTACCTGGACAGATGGCGGCATCCTGCCTATGAAACCAAAAGGATGGCCTGACGGTAAAGCCTATGATCCGGACGGAGGATGCATTTTCCACGGTTCGAAGGATATCCTTGTCTGCGGATGCTACGGACGTGACCCATGGCTCCTTTCAGGCCGGGTACCCAATGCACCGAAGACCGAGCGACGCGTAACCACCAGCCATGAAATGGACTGGGTGCGTGCTTCCAAGGAATCACCCGAGTCAAGGATTATAACAAAATCAGACTTCTCCGAAGCCGGCCCGTTCAATGAAATGGTGGTTATGGGTGTCCTTGCAGTAAGGCTGCAGGGGCTCAATAAAACCCTCGAATGGAATGGTGAAAAAATGGAGTTCACAAACATCCGGGATGATGAGACAATCAAGATATGCACGGAAAATCACTTCAATATCACTGACGGTCACCCGACCTTTGACAGTAAGTATACTGATCCGATCAATGCCAGGCAGTTTGCTGCAGAGATGATCAGGCATAACTACCGCTCAGGCTGGTCACTGCCCGAAATGCCCGCATAATTGACTTATAAATATAAATACTTAAAATCAATAACTTATGAAACTGATTAAGACAATGTTTGTTCTTCTCCTTGCAGTCTCTTTCGTCTCCTGCGGATCAGGGAAGGAGAAAAAAAATGCTGAAAAGAAATCGACTGAAGCCGAGGTCTGGACCTTCCTCTTTGACGGTTCTTCAACCCAGGGCTGGCGTAACTACAACAAACCCACATTCCCCGAGAAGGGATGGGAGATTGTTGACGGAACCCTGCACTGCATAGGCTCCGGAAAAGGTGAAGCCGGCGGTGGCGGCGGTGACATAATTTATGACAAGAAGTTCTCCAACTTCCACCTTAAACTTGAATGGAAGATCTCCGAGGGCGGCAACAGCGGTATATTCTACCTGGGTCAGGAAGGGCCGGAGTATGAGACTATCTGGAGGACTGCTCCGGAGATGCAGGTTCTTGACAACGAAAGGCATCCCGATGCCCAGGCCGGGAAAGACGGCAACCGTATGGCCGGCTCACTCTATGACCTGATACCTGCCAAGCCGCAGAATGCAAAACCTGCCGGTGAATGGAACACTGCTGAGGTAAAGGTTTACAAGGGATCGGTATGGCACATTCAGAACGGAGAGACTGTTCTTGAGTACCATCTGTGGACTCCTGAGTGGAATGCACTGGTGGCCGGCAGCAAATTCCCCGCCCTTAATCCGAACTGGGCCAACGTTGCCTCAGAAGGTTATATCGGCCTCCAGGATCACGGTGACGATGTCTGGTACAGGAATATCCAGATCAGGGAACTTTAATTACAATAACAGGCAGATTATCTGCATCTAAGACAGTAGCGGCAAGTCTGAGACCTGCCGCTACTTCTTTATAAAGCCGGATTTCCTTTCAGGCCGATTTCTTCAGCTGCTTCGCGCATGCCCATGATTGTATCAGCAATCAGGTCATTCAGGTCAACGCCAAGCATGGCCGCTCCCTTTTCAATGACGCTGCGGTCAACACCAGCGGCAAAACGTTTGTCAGTCCACTTCTTCCGGACTGACCTGGCCTCCATGTCAAGCACACTGCGTGTAGGCCTGACAAGGGCACTGGTTGTCACAAGCCCGGTCAGTTCATCAACTGCAAACAGCGTTTTTTCAAGCAGGCTCTGCGGTTCAGTGTCAGAGCAGATACCGTAACCATGACTGATGACCGCCCTGACATATTCTTCCGGCCAACCCTCATCCTTCAGAATTTTCTCTGTCATTGTACAGTGCTGGTCAGGATACATCTCATAGTCAAGGTCATGAATAAGCCCGATTATACCCCATTTTTCCTCATCCTCCCCGTGCTTGCGGGCCATGAATCTCATGACCGCCTCCACTGAAAGGGCATGCTTGTAAAGACTTTCAGTTTTGTTGTATCTCCGGAAGAGGTCAAGAGCCGCTTCCCTGGTTGGTATCCTGGTTTCCATATTCGTGCAGAAATATTTCTGTTACTGTTTTACAGCCTTGATTGAAAGGCTCCTGCCCCCGTAGGTGATCCTGAGAGTGTAAACCCCTGAACCGAGATCCCGGCAGTTGAAGGTCACCCTGTTTCTTCCCGGGGTGAGTCCGTTTTCTGAACGCATTGCAATCCGGCCGGAGGTATCAATAAGTTCGAAAATTGCCTTCTCACTTCCATCATAATCAATGTCAAGCGAGAAGCTCTCCCTGAAAGGATTGGGATGGAGCGTAACCTGTTCCTCGGTGATTTCGGGTCCTGTTGCCGAGAGGACAAAGGAAACAGTGGCAGTATCATTACCGGGGTAACCGTCCTCAGGCAGGCGGTTGATAATGCTGATCCGGTAAGGAACATCTTTCAGGATACGGGATTTCTGTGTAAATGAAACATCAACAGTATCGCCCGGATCGATCTTTTTATAAAATGTCTCATTGACGAGGTCGCCGTCATTGATCCTGTATGCCAGCGGGAAGCTTGTGAGTGCGGTCCTCCCGAAGTTGATCACCCTTCCTTTCACCGTGACATCGGAAAGCAAAGCCTGCGCCGATGGGGCAAAAACCGAATCTATGTGCAGGTCAGCTTCGAGGAATGAGATGTCCGGGAAAGTAACCTGGTCAAGCCATGCAGCGTCAAGTCCTCCTGAGAGGGAGACATCCTTGGAATAGATCCATTCAAGCAGGTGAACGCCTGGCTTAAGCACCCTCTTCCTCTGAGCCCAGGGGGTGTCCCCTGAGATCTGCATATCAACAAGGCTGTCAACCCTGAAGGTGAGCATATCATAGGTGGGTTCGGATGAAACCCTTACATAAAATGAAACAGTGTCTGCCACCGGATTGTTGACATAGATTGCGAGCACTGACTCTGATTTATCAGCGATCGGTGCCGACCTTGCCGAGTGAATGTTTTCATAAGAGGCGGATGACGTAATTATCCAGGGGTGATCAACAGCCATTATCCACGGAAAGACGTCGAACCGGTTGAATTCCCAGGTTTCCCGGGTTTTGCCGGTGCTTACTGACCACTTTCCTTTGGCTTCATAATTGCCGCATGTGAAACTTACGTCATAGGGGATTACCCTCCCGGAACCGGCAAGAAGCGAAATTGCAGCCTCAAAATACAGTATCTTTTCCTCCCCCGGGTTGATTGAATCAGTCTCAAGTTCAGGATCTGACAGTGTCATCCAGGTTCCGGCCGGTGTAACTTTAACCACACCGCTTGCTGCCGAAGATCCTTCATTCCTGACCCTGACCTTCAGGTTCAGAACCTCACCGGGATCGGGCAGGAAGTTTGAATTACCGACAGAGGAGTCGTCATGGATGGCAGATATAATCTTAAGGCTGGGTGCACGCAGCGTCATGTCAATGCCAAACCTGTAATCATCACTGCCGTCTACAAGACTGAGCAGGAGGGAAGCGAGTTCACCGTCCTCAACCCTGTCTGAGACCCCGAAAGTGAATTTTCCGTCTATTATTCGCGACTCCCCCGGAAGAAGTATCCCAACGGTGGCAGTGTCAGCCATGACAGTTATCATCCCGGATGATACCGTAAGGCGGGCAGACAGTTTGGATGTCTTAACCTTACCTATATTTTTTACCGTGACCCTGAGGTTTACCTGCTCACCGTAATCAGGAAGGCCGTTCCCATTGCCACCTGAGTCATCAAATACAATGTTGCCGGTGGTAACGAAGGCGCTGTTTACATTACCGAAACGGATAGTTTTTTGCCACGGAATCATGTTCTGCCCTGTCACCGTCAGCAGGCAGGAGTCCTTAACCCCTGCAGGTATTGAGAGGGAAATATTCCCGGAAGGGCTCACAAATCTTGCATCCCAGAGAGTGTCGAAGTCTGAAAGGGCCACATAGGCGAACGGTTCAGAAAAGAAATTAAGTGATTCCAGTTCCTGGGGTACCCTGTCCGGGACATCAATTTTAAATGTATCAGGTCTGCCAATCATTGGAGACAGGGAGGGGTCACCAAGCAGGATATATGTCTCCCAGTAATACTTCTTGCGCGGACTGGTACTTGCCGAGACTGACATGTTTCCGGAGAAATTTATCTGTCCCATTGTATAATACCATTCTCCCGGCGGCTCACCGTGTGTGTGAAACAGCCTGTCAAAGGCACCGGCACCGGTGTTCTCATATGTGACACCAAGACCCGGCGTGCCAGGCCCAACAGCCCAGAAGAAATCATCACTCCAGTATGAATCATTTGTGCACCCGATATATCCTATTGCTCCCTTTCCGGGTGTCGCAACCAGGGCGGTGCCGAAACAGGATGCCACATTTATCTGGGCGGTACGGCAGGCATTTGCAATAATAAGGGGATACTCGTTTTCATTTGTCAGTTCGCTCATCATTGAGGTCCTGAAGACCGGGTCACTGAATCCGGCAGCCTCACCGTGCCCTGTATAATTTAAAAGGCTGAGTCCCTTGTTGAATACGGTCTTAAGCGAGTCATCCTTCTGCTGCGCTTCGGGAAAAAGCCATCTTATTCCGTTCAGGGAGGTGTCAGGCTTGAAGTAGGTGTTGCTGATATATGATACCTGTCCGTTCATGTATAGCTCGAAACCGGGAGCATTGCCCGCTGTGGCGAGAGCCCATTTCCACGTATCCTTATCCGGACCATACCTGTAGGTCTCATAATCGATTATCTTTTTGACCATTCCCTTCATCTGGGTTGTGTCAGAAGCCGGGAGCCTTCCGATAAAAAGTTCCGGAATGTAATCACCCTGACCGTCAAACTCACCGTAGTAAAGGTCAGAAACGTTTGATGTTACACGTGATGTGGGAATTATTGACTGGTCTCCGGCAATGAGCAGATAATGAACCGGTTTGCCCTGTGCCTGCAGGCTGAAATAGAGTTCGGTTATCCTTTTCTTAAGGTCCTTGTAGACCGTATCTGCAGGTCCGGCTTTTTTATAGATGACTGAAGTCCTTATTCCCTTCAGGGTTTTCCATTTTACGAGGGGCTCAAGATGTTTCCGGAAGATTGAATCTGTCACAATAATCATGTTTACCGGCTTGTCGGTATACCCTGTTATATATGAATCTGAGGCATATCCCCCCTTGTTGAATGTGTCATCAGGAACTTCTTCCCCCTTTGTTGCGGAGGGCTTAAATCTGATTCCGACTTTCATTGAGGTTATTAGGTCCACATACCTGCCGTGCGGGTTGTAAAAAGCCGGGAATACGGCAACATTTGCCAGCCGGTGACCCCTGAAAATGCCCTCGTGTGTCACTTTTACAGTGTCGTGTGCAATGATACTCCTGCTTCCGTATGCTTTTTTATCCTTGACAGTGATTCTATCCTCGCGGGTCTGGTTTTTTGTTCTTGCCGGCTGCGCCGGGAAGAGCTCGGTATCCGGAGTCCCCTGGTCGGCGAACCGTATCCTTCTTGAAGTAACATCCGTAAGGGAAACAACGATCTCCATCCCTTCGGGTACCTCAACCAGCCGGCTCCAGACCGGCAACTCCGGCTGTCCGGGTTCTGCCGTCTGATGATGCCCCGGCAAAAACAGCCGGAGATACTTCCCGGAAGGGTCGGTTACAGTCTGGAATCCTGGCTCACCGGAACGGTAGGTGAAATCAGAAAGCTCACGCGAGGCTGATCCGCCGGGTCTGTCGCCGGCTGATCTTCCGGCATAAGCCTGGGAATCAGCTTCGGGCAGGTTAAGCAGCATCATTATAGCCGCCATTACTGCGGTTGCCCTCTGGTTTACCCTCATAACCTGAATATGCGAAGCCAATATAGTTAAAATATACCTCAATTTATATGCCGGAGACGGTCAGAGCCGTTATATAAATTGAATTCGTATATTTAACCGTAATTTCAGGGTAATTGTTCAGGGGATGAAGAAGGGGATACAATTGTCGATAATCCTTCTATTATTTTCTTTATCAGTATTTTCGCAGGTCAACAGGTATGGAACGCCGTTGGTCAGCAGGTTTGATGCTGCCGTAACCCCGGGAGAACTGCGCAACCTGTGCATTACAATGGATAACCGTGGTGTGATGTACTTCGGAAATGAAGCCGGAGGAATTGTCACATATGACGGGAAAAACTGGGGTATGATAAGGACTCCGGGAATGGATGCAGCTTCATGCCTTATTACAGACAGCAAGGGTATAGTATATGCCGGCGGCCGGAATGATTTTGGCTCTCTGCAGCCGGATGATGCCGGCAG
>JAKAXP010000037.1 GCA_021816545.1 Bacteroidota bacterium | reverse complement strand
ACTTCAGCTCAACAATGCTGGTCAATACCGGTGATGTTGACAACAGGGGGATTGAACTGAGAGCTGAAGCCAGCCTTTTCACCGGCAGGGCACTTGAATGGAATGCAGCACTCCATTTCACCCTGAAGGAAAACAGGATCAAATACCTGGGAGAGGGCATTAACAGCGTCAGGACTGGTGCCGTCCCGCTGATACCCTATGCATACGTACTGATACAGGAAACAGACAGGCCTGTCAATACATTTTATCTGCTCAGGCAGGTTTATGATGAAATCGGGAAACCGATCCAGGGATTGTACGAAGACACCAACAACAACGGTGCTGGCGGAATGGACGACAGGGATTACGGCCCCTCCACAGACCCTGAATTTGCCGCAGGCATATGGTCATCATTAATGTACCGTAACTGGGAACTCTCATTTTCGGCTACGGCCCTGGCCGGCAACTGGTGCTACAACGTGGAAAGTGTTTTCGGTAACTACGGAACCATGACCTCCAACGGCATACTGAGAAACATCTCCTCACTGGTCAATGAATCAGGTTTTACTGCCATGACACCGTATTCTGACTACCATATGGAAGACGGATCGTTCCTAAGGCTTGATTTCATAAGCCTCGGTCATACATTCAGGAATGTGTCGGGAAAAAATGTTGACATCAGCCTCGTGGCAACAATTCAGAATGCAATGGTGTTTACTTCATACAGGGGTTCAGATCCCGATCTTGAGGGAGGAATGTCAGAGTACCGGTGGCCCAGGCCACGGATTGGCTCACTGACCCTGAACATTGACTTCTGAAACAGAAGCCGGGTGGGCGAAAAAATGTTATGTTAGCTTTGCTTTAATTACTGAAATATACATTGATATGAATTACAGGATTCTTGGAAAAACAGGGTTTGAGGTCTCGGAGATTTCACTCGGGACGTGGCAGGTTGGCGGAAAATGGGGATCGAAATTCGACCAAGCGCTTGCCGGATCTATAATCCGCGAGGCAATTGACAACGGAGTCAATTTTCTTGACACGGCAGATGTGTATTCAGACGGCGAGAGCGAAAAGGCTGTAGGAAAAGCTGTCAGGGAATCTGGCGCAAAGGTCCGTGTGGCTACCAAATGCGGAAGACAGATCAATCCTCATGTAAACAAGGGATATACACCCGAAGTCCTTCGCGGTTATGTGGAGGACTCCCTAAGGAGGCTTGGTATGGACTGCATTGACCTTATACAGCTGCATTGCCCTCCTACGGAAGTCTATTACAGGCCCGAGATCTTCGGCGAATTTGAAAAGCTCAAGGAAGAAGGAAAGATCCTCAACCTGGGAGTCAGCGTTGAAAAGGTTGAGGAAGCCATAAAGGCAGCAGAGTTTGACAATGTCACCACTGTCCAGATCATTTATAACATCTTCCGTCAGCGTCCGGCTGAAAAGTTCTTCACAATGGCGAAGGAGAAAAACATCGGGCTGATAATACGAGTCCCGCTGGCCAGCGGCCTTCTCTCAGGGAAATTCGGACCTGACACCCGCTTCGCTCCCGGCGATCACCGTTTCTTCAACCGTAACGGCCTTTTCTTCGACAAGGGGGAAACCTTCTCGGGCGTACCATACGAGACAGGACTGAGAGCAGTTGCCAGGCTGAGGGAAATCTTCCCTGAGGGCACTCCACTTGCGCATGTGGCACTGAGGTGGATCCTGCTGCGCGAAGAGGTCAGCTGCATCATTCCCGGAGCATCTTCTCCTGACCAGGTAAAGTCAAACCTCGGGGCACTCACATTCACGGGCCTTGCACAGGAGCAGGAAAAAGCCATCAACACAATTTATGAGGAGGAAATAAAGCCCCTCGTGCACCAGCTCTGGTAACTTTTCCCTGTCATGCGTCAGCCTCCGGCCGGCACCGTTGAGGGTCGCCGGCTGATTCTGCATCGGCATGAGAGACAGTGACCCGGAGGTTTGCTGATATCCGGGGGTGGTATTTCCGCCACTCACCTGCCATATACCGCATTTGACCCGGCTGCGGCAGGTAAAATAAGACTGTTTGTTAATATATTTGTTCTGTGATTGCCGTAACAGGCATCAAGAAACGGGAACAAAACACCATTTAAATTCATACCTGATGGCTTTTAACGGATCGGCGCTGGTAATCGGCGCCGGGATTGGGGGCATAACCACTTCATTATTCCTTGCGGAACGCGGATATGAGGTCGATGTATATGAAAAGAACATCGCTCCAGGCGGAAGATGCGGACAGATTGTACGCGACGGACACCGCTTCGACCTGGGAGCAACAATGATCCTGATGCCCGAAGTGTACCGCGATGTGCTGGGTTCACTCGGGCTCACAATGGAAGACCTGAATCTGAAACCCCTCGATGACATCTACACTCTCTGGTTTGACGACGGAACCAGTCTCGCCTTTACAACTGACCAGGGGCGCATGGAGCATCAACTAGAAAAGATCGAACCAGGGAGTTATGCCAGGGCAAGGGAGTATATAAAAACCGGATACGGGCTCTACACGATGGCATTCTCGAAGCTCCTCGGACGGAACTTTACCCGGTTTTTTGATTTCTTCAATCCCGGTAACACCCTGCTTCTGGTAAAGCTCAAAACTTATCTCAACCATTACCGTTACACTGCACGCTTCTTCAAATCGGAAAATCTTCGGATGGCATTTACCTTCCAGAATATCTACGTGGGACAGAATCCTTTCAGCGCCCCGGCTCTATTTTCAATGATACCTGCTGCAGAACTCTCTGAAGGTTCGATGTTTCCTGGAGGCGGCATGGCCGCCATCGCTGAAAGGCTGATGGAAAAAGCCAGGCAAAAGGGTGTCAGGTTCCATTTTGCCAAAGCTGTTAAAGAAATCCGCGTTGCTGGAAGAAAGGCCAAAGGTGTCATTTTCACCGACGGCAGCGAGGCACAGGCCGACGTGATCGTGGCCAACGCCGACCTCCCCTATGTCTACCGGGAGCTTCTCCCGCGCAGTTTCAAATCATGGCACATCAGCCGCATGAAATACTCCTGCTCCGCACTCGTGCTTCACTGGGGACTTGACAAACAATACCCGCAGCTCGGGCACCACAGCACTTTTCTTTCTGACAGCTACCGCGAAGGACTTGATAAAATATTCAGGGACAAATCAATGGGTGATGACCCATGCTTTTACATCCATGCACCTGTACGCACTGACCCGACAGCAGCACCGGAGGGATGCGACACCCTTTCAGTTGCCGTCGGCGTGGGCCATCTTGATCCGAAACACCCGCAGGACTGGGAGCGGCTGGCTGACAAGGCCCGCACAGTGGTATTCAGAAAACTGAAAAAGATCGGAATAGATGATATCGAGGCACACATAAGGTTTGAGATAGTTACCGCACCTGGCAACTGGGAGGAAGCCCTGAACGTGACAAAGGGTTCGGTCTTCGGCAGCCTGGGCCATAACATACTCCAGATGGGATACTTCAGACCCCACAACAGGGACAGGCGCTACCGGAACCTCTATTTTACAGGCGGCAGCACCCATCCGGGAAACGGTATACCCATGGTGCTCATGTCGGCGCGACTTGTGGCTGAAAGGATTATTAACGAACAAATGATACCGCAGGCGGGTAACAGATGAAGACAAGGGATCAGTTCACAGCAATATTTGAATCTATTGACTTTGAGAAGATAATTGATCATCCCAATATCCTTATTGCAGCAAATTTCTGGGACAATGAGAGGTACTGTGCAGCCCGCACATGCTACCGCTTCATGAGAGCGCTTGACGATCTTATTGATAATCACAAGGCTGAACACAAAGGCATAGGCGCTGACGAAAGGGAAAGCTTTGCATCTGACATCAGGCAGTGGATGGGAATGCTCGAAAAACCGCTGAGCAGCTCTCCCTTCAACAATGAACTGGGGTATACAGTGGAGCGGTTCAGGATACCCCTATGGTCACTGGAAGCATTTGCTGAGTCGATGCTTTACGATGTCACCCACGACGGATTTGCCACCCTCGATGATTTCATCAGGTATTCAGGCGGGGCATCAGTGGCGCCCGCATCCATTTTCGTCCATCTCGCCGGCCTGCAGGAGAATAACGGCATCTATGCTGATCCGCCGTTTGATGTCCGCAGCACGGCTGAGCCGTGCGCAATGTTCAGCTACTTCGTACATATCATCCGCGATTTCCGGAAGGATCAGCTCAATAACCTCAGCTACTTTGCTGATGATGTGACGGAACGTCACGGTCTCACAAGGGCAGACATGGGCGCATTGGCCCGGGGGACGGCTCTCTCCGCAGGATTCCGAGCAATGATGCGTGAATATCTGGCAATTGCTGACCGGTACCGCCTGGAGACACTCAGGGTAATGGAACAGGTATGCCCGCTGATGGCTCCCAGATACAGGCTCAGCCTTGAGATTATCTTTGAACTGTACATGATGGTCTTTGAACGGATTGATCCTGACCGCGGCACCTTCACCGCCGAAGAGCTCAATCCCACCCCCGCCGAGACGAGGGAGAGGGTCAGGCGGGTCATTCTCAGTCAGCGGTGAGATCAGGCAACAGGCAGCAGGCAATTTGAGGCTCTTAAGCATTAAGAGGCTCAATCCCGTATCCGCCGGCTGGCGGATCGGGAAGGCAGTAGTGAAGAATTGGTAATCAGTTATTAAGGTACCGCATGACCGCATGACCGCATGACCGCAAGACTGCAGGACCCTCAGACCCTCAGACTTTCAGACCTTCAGACTTTCAGACCTTCAGACCTTCTTTGCCAATAGGATGTTAATTACTATTTTGCACCTCAAAATAAGACAAGGTGTTCAAAAAAATACCCCATACCTACGTCATCGTCTTCAGTATTGTGGTGCTGTGTGCAGTGCTGACATGGATTGTACCGGGAGGTGCATTCCAGAGAGAGACAGTTAATGTCAACGGCATTGACCGAAGCGTGGTTGTGCCCGGATCATTTCACTACACCGAAAAGAATCCCCAGACATGGCAGGTGTTCTCGGCACTGTTCGACGGATTCGTCGACAGGGCAGACATAATCATTTTCATACTGATTATCGGCGGCGCCTTCTGGATCATGAACGAGAGCAAGGCCATTGACGTGGCAATTGGTTCAGTGCTCCGCTTCACAAAGCGGATAGGCAACAGGGGCGTGATAAAGGCGATAGGCGCTGACAACCTGATCTTCATAGTAATAATGACGGTTTTCAGCTTCTTCGGCGCCGTCTTCGGCATGAGCGAGGAGACAATTGCATTCACGGTAATATTTGTTCCCCTGGCTATCTCAATGGGCTATGACTCGATAATAGGGGTGTCTCTCTGTTTTGTTGCCGCTGCCCTCGGTTTTGCCGGGGCCTTCCTCAATCCGTTCACAATAGGGATTGCACAGGGGCTCTCTGACCTCCCGCTCTTTTCCGGGCTGGAGTACAGGCTGGTCATGTGGCTGATAATAAGCGTTGCGGGTTTTGCATATATACTTTTCTATGCCGGTAAAATCAGGAAGGATCCGAAGCGGTCAGCAGTGCATGATGACGATGATTACTGGCGCAGGCTCCACTCTGATACAGCCCTGAATATCGAATATAAGACACCTGCATCGGCATGGGTCACCTGGGTCATGCTGACAGCGGTGATGGTCATTTTCTCGTTCTTCTTCCCGGTCTCATCCCTCTCCTTCGGCGAAAATCAGCTGAAGTTACCTGCCGTGCCCGTCCTGACAGGGCTTTTTGCCGTTACCGGCTGGCTGACACTGAGGAAATCAGTTCACTTTTTCATTATAAACCTTTTGCTCTTTACAATCCTGTTCCTGATTACCGGTGTAATGGGTTACGGATGGTACATCATGGAGATCGCAACACTCTTCTTTGCAATGGGACTCGCCTCCGGTATTGCAATGGGCTATGATGCAAACAGGATTACAAAACTGTTCCTCGATGGAGTTAAGGATATTCAGTCGGCAGCCCTTATTGTAGGGCTGGCCGGTGGTATTATAATCATTCTTGAGAACGGGAATATCATTGACACCCTTCTCTACAAACTCTCAGAAACAATCTCCGGCGCAGGCAGGATGGCTTCTGTAAGCATGATGTACATCACCCAGACTGTCATTAACCTGTTCATGCCCTCAGGCTCTGCCAAGGCTGCCCTTACAATGCCGGTGATGTCACAGTTCTCTGATCTGATAGGCGTCTCACGCCAGGCAACAGTGGTGGCATTCCAGCTGGGCGACGGATTCACAAACATGATAACCCCGACTTCAGGTGTTCTTCTGGGAGTGCTCAGCGTCGCAAAGATCCCCTACGAGAAATGGTTCAGGTGGGTATTGCCCTTGATCCTGATCCTGTTCATTCTCGGATTCCTGCTGCTGATACCAACTGTTACAATGAATCTGAAGGGATTCTGACCGCACACTGTAGCCCCTGAAACAGGAAAGCCGCCTGCTGAGTTGCAAACGGCTTTACCTTCCACGTAATTTTCTTAATGTGAAGCCCGTATCAGAAGTTATACCCTACTGACAAACCGAAACCTGTATTCTTCAGAAATGAATCATTGTCGTACTCGTCAACATCAGGAATCATATCCAGAAGCCCGAGCTGAGCGTTAAGCCTGAACCACAGACCCATGCTTAGTTCATATCCGGCAAAGATGTCTGCACCGGCATCAAAACGCCTGTAATATGCATTATCCATGTCCCAGTATTCTTCGACGGTAAGGTTACTCTTGAATTTTATCTTCTGTTCATACATTATAGGAGAATAATCTACCTCCTGCTTGCCTGCCACCCCGAATGCGACATACGGTCCGAATCCAACCAGTATATGACCGCTCCCGAACTCAGGCCTGAAAAGAAGGTGAAGAGGCAGGTCAATATAGGAAATACGGGTAGTGGTGTGGTACTCATCATCACTTGCCTTCGTGGGAAGGAGTCCCTCATTGTTCCTGGAACCCTTCTGCGAGAAAAGCAGTCCGGTCTGAAAATAAAAGTCGGTGGCTATCGGTATGGATGCACTCACACCGGCATGAAACCCTACAATAAGACCGTTGGTGATCTTATCACCACCATTATCTTTACCGACCATGTTCTGGAAACTGGGGCCGGCAACAATACCAAAGTCAACCTGGGCAAGCAGTGCAGACACTGAAAGAACTGAAATCACAATGACAGACAGAATTTTCTTTTTCATGATTTAACTATTTGGTTAATTAGACTGTTCTTAATTGATCATTTTCCGGCTTTGGCCGCGGCTTCTGCAACCATCTTTTCATTGGCAGTAATGAGGAACTCCACCCTACGGTTCTGTGCCCTCCCCTCCTCGGTTTCGTTGTCATACTTGGGCAATGCTTCACCAAATCCCTTTGTGGTTATCCTATCACCCTTTATCTGGTTTGCCGTGAGATAATCTGAAACGGATGTTGCTCTTTTTACAGACAGGTTCTGGTTGTAGCTCTCGGTTCCCTTGCTGTCAGTGTGACCCTGGACTTCAATGTTGGTTTCGGGATAGGTGTTGAGCACCTTTACAAGCTTGTCAAGATTGGCTTTGGCATCGGCCGAAAGGTCTGACTGGTCAAAACCGAAAAGCACGGCACTGCTGAATTCAACGACAATACCTTCTCCCACTCTCTCAACCTTGGCATCCGGTACCGTCTGCTCGATCTCAGCAGCCTGTTTATCCATCTCACGACCGATGATGGCACCTGTAGCACCTCCTACAGTAGCTCCGATGATGGCACCCAGGGCAGTGTTACCGGCCGCCTTGCCTATTACGGCCCCCATTGCACCGCCTGCTGCAGTACCAACTGCAGCACCCTTCGTTGTCTTGTTCATCGACGCACACCCTGAAAGAAGCAGGGAAGCGGTTACTAAAAGCATTAAAACAATTTTGATCTTCTTCATGTTTCTCATTTTTCTAGTTAAACACTCATAATATCCATTTGTTCCCCTATTTCTTCATTGCTTTTGTCAGAATCCCCATCACCCCTCTGATGAATGTGGCCGACGTCAGCACCTTCACCACCGGGTGGGTAGCACTCCTTCTCCTTGCAGGTGTGCGGGTTGTGGTACGGGTTGTCCTTCCGTAACCCCTCCCGTAATCCCTGTCATAGTTCCTCTGTTCTTCCTTCCTGGCCTCTGCTTCTTTCCTTTCCTCCTCCGCATCCCGGATCTTCCTCTCGAGCATCTCGGCCGCACTCTCAGGATCAACTACCCTTGAATATTTCGACACCAGTTGTGATGAGCGGTTTATGGAACTGATTTCCTCCTGGGAAAGTATATCCATCCTGCTCATCGGTGCCCGAACCATCATCACGGCAAGCGGAGTGGGTATCCCCTTCTCATTCAGTGCCGTAACCAGCGCTTCACCGGTACCCAGTGATGTCAGTGTCTCCTCTGTCCTGTAGAACTCTGATATCGGGAAATTCTCCGCGGTCAGCTTGATGTCCTTCCGGTCATTAGCCGTGAAGGCACGAAGTGCATGCTGCACCTTGAGGCCAAGCTGGGCCAGTACTGACGATGGGACATCCATAGGGTTCTGGGTTATGAAGTAGACTCCTATCCCCTTCGAACGGATCAGCTTGACTATAGTTTCAATCTGCTCCAGCAATACCTTGCTCGCCTGATTGAAGATCAAATGAGCCTCATCTATGAAAATCACCAGTTCCGGTTTGGGAAGATCTCCCTTCTCCGGCATCGTATTGTAAACCTCGGCAAGCAGTGACAGCATGAATGTTGAGAAAAGCTTCGGCTTGTCCTGTATGTCAGTCAGTCTTATGATATTGATATACCCGTTGCCGTTTGGGTCCCTGCGCATCAGGTCCCTTACATCGAATGACTCTTCACCGAAGAACAGGTTGGCACCCTGCTGCTCCAGTTCTATTATCTTACGCAGCATCACACCTGTTGATGAGGATGACATGGCACCGTATTCCTTCTCAAGCTCCTCCTTGCCTTCTCCCGTGAGATACTGTATCACCTTGCGTATGTCCTTGAGATCGATAAGCCCGAGCTGATTGTCATCACAGTATTTGAAAATAATTGACATGATGCCGGCCTGAACATCATTCAGGTCAAGCATCCGCGAAAACAACACAGGTCCGAACTCCGAGACAGTGGCGCGAAGCCTCACCCCGTCCTGATCTGAAATCGTCAGCAGTTCCACCGGGAAGCCAAGGGTCGAATAGGGAAGGTTGATCTTTGCATGCCTGTCCCTGATGAAATCATTCTCCTGGCCAGGCCGTGCCACACCGCTAAGGTCACCCTTTACGTCCATAACAAGCGAAGGAATCCCTTTCAGTGAAAGCTGCTCCGAGATCACCTGCAGGGTCTTTGTCTTCCCTGTTCCCGTTGCACCGGCAATAAGCCCGTGACGGTTCAGTGTCTTAAGGGGGATACGTATATGGGCGTCTGCAAGTGCCTCGCCGTCAAGCATCGCTCCTCCTAAAACTATGAAATCGCCCTTGCAGGCATACCCACTGTTTATGTGGCTGAAAAAATCATCTTTCTTGCTCATTGCTCCGGATTTATGGTAAATAAAAGCCGCTGGAACAGATACCCCAACGGCTTTCTAAATTAGTAAATATTTTTATTACTTCGACTCAAGAATCTCTTTTACCTTCTGGGCAAGAGCGTCACCGCGAAGGTTATGACCCACGATGATGCCGTCAGCATCAACCAGGAAGTTGGCCGGAATTGCGCTTACAGCATAGAGTTTGGCAGGCGCACAGTCCCAGTACTTCAGGTCTGATACATGTGTCCATGTAAGTTTGTCATCCTGGATAGCCTTTACCCAGTCTTCCTTCGTGCGGTCAAGTGATACACCGAACACGTTAAATCCTTTCTTATTATACTCTTTCCATACCTTAACAACGTTCGGGTTCTCCTGGCGGCACGGAGGACACCATGCAGCCCAGAAATCAATGAGGAGCAGTTTTGTGTCTCCGCCGATCTTCGAATAGAGCGAAACAGGGTTGCCGTCAACATCGTTGAGGGTGAAGTCGGGTGCCTTCTGACCCACTGCAACAGCCTTCAGCTGTACAAGCTTTTCCTTCATTGTAACAACAGTCTGCACCTTGTTGAGTGTAGTGTCCAGTTTACCAAGCAGGTTTTCCATTTCATCCACTTCAAGATAATATGCAAGTTCACTCAGCACTGAAGGTGACACGTATGAAGCAGGATTGTTTGCAATAAACTCCTTCCTGAGATCATTCTGTTTTGTATCAAGGGCCTCAAGCTCCTTTTCTATTGAGGATGCAAGCTCGTCATTGCCTTCCATCCTGGCTGCACGGTAACGGTCATATATCTTTGTCATTTCGGCATTGGACTCATCGAACAGCGCCTTGTATGCATCATATTCCGCCTGGGTTGCTGAACCGCTTACAGACCCTGTGTAAAGTGAATCTGCATGCCCGTGTACTGTTATTTCAGAGTTTTCTACATAGAAATTAAGCCCACCCCTCTTGCCCCTGATTGCAAGATTTACCATCTGCGGATAATCAACAACGCCTTCCATCTTGAAAGCACCGTTTTCAAGAACGGCTGAGTCAATAACTTCATAACCGCCGGGAATCCTTTTCTGAAGGATAACAGTCTCATTTCCGGCACCGTCAATGGTCCCGTTAATTACAAACTTAGGTTCTCTGGCACAGGCTGCAGCAATGGCAACCACCAGCAAAAGGATAAATGATTTTTTCATCTGATGATTTTTATTCGGTAAACACTCTTCTTTTTCGAAGGTTCAAATATATAAATAATTGGCTATTTGCAGTTGCTGCCAAAATATTTGTCGAGCAGGATCGCCGCAGGTTTGTACGAGGTAACCTCACCTTCGCGGAGAAGCTTCTCCAGTTCAGGAAGCATCGCTGTAACTTCAGGGTGCGTATAAAATGACTGTTTCAGCGTATCTACTATGGTTTCATGCATACGTGTCACGGCCTGCTCCCTCCTTCTTTCCCAGAACCAGCCGTTGCTCTTTGTTACGCTCACATAGTCACGGATTGTCTCCCATATCTCGGCCATGCCTCTCTTTTCCAGCGAGGAGCATGTCATAACCCTGGGAGCCCACTTTGAAGGCGATGGGGGAAAAAGGTGAAGGGCATTCTTGTATTCCACACGGGCCATTTCCGCCTTCCTGATATTGTTCCCGTCGGCCTTTGTAATGACTATTGTGTCAGCCATCTCCATGATTCCCCGCTTTATCCCCTGCAGTTCATCGCCGGCACCGGCAAGCATCAGCACCAGGAAAAAATCGACCATGGAATGGGCCGCAGTCTCCGACTGTCCCACACCAACCGTCTCAACAAGTATGGTATCAAATCCGGCCGCTTCGCATAGAATGATGCTCTCCCGTGTCTTTCTTGCAACACCTCCGAGTGTTCCGGCTGAAGGTGAAGGACGGATAAAGGCATCAGGGTCTGTGCTCAGCTGCTCCATCCGGGTCTTGTCGCCCATGATGCTGCCTCCGCTCTGCTGGCTGCTGGGATCAATTGCCAGTACCGCGAGGCGTCTTCCGTAGTGACGCGTGAGCAGGGTTCCGAACGTATCTATGAATGTACTCTTACCCGCACCCGGCACACCGGTGATGCCGACCCTGACCGAACGTGAACTGGCAGGCAGGCACCGCTCCACAACGGCCTGGGCCAGATCATAATGATCAGGCAGACTGCTCTCAACAAGTGTTATGGCCTGGCTTAAAATTGTACGGTCACCCCGGAGGATGCCGTCAACATAATCATCTGCACTGAGCTTTTTCCGCCTGTTCTTCTTCAGGCGGTTAATCATGTCAGGGTTAATGCTCGGAGGCTGGGGTACTCCCTGCTGTACCGAGAGTGCCCCGGTTGATCGCCTTTCCCTGCTCATTTCAACCCTGTCCCCTGACTCTCCTTTTTATTTGTCACCTTCCACAAGAACCTCGCCCTTGATCATAAGCATGACCTCAGAGTTCTTCGGATCATTGGTATAGACAAATATGTTCTTGTATATCTGCCCCTTGTAACCGCCGGAGTTGAATTTTGCCTTGATGGATCCCCTGGCCCCGGGCTTTATCACATTCTCGGTGGGCATCAGGGCAGTGCATCCGCAACCGGCCTTGACATGCCTGATTATAAGGTCACTCTTCCCCTGGTTGGTGAAGAAGTACTCTACGTCAGCCGATGAATTCTGATTGATCTTCCCGAAATCAACTGTGTTTGTATCAAGCTTGAAGACCGGGGCACTGGCAAGCTGCTGGGCCGTCAGACCTGAGAAATCCTCAACAAGATTTGCAGACACATAAAGGTAAATATTTGGTTGCGGCTGCCCGTTGACCTTAAGCCTGACAAGATCATTCACATTGCCCCAGGCGCTGCTGTTGAGCCTGGCATCATAGGTGCCCTCTATGACCCCTTTTTCACCCGGCTTGAGTGTGGCCGGAGTAACTTTCAGCTGGAGATGGGCCGGCAGACCTTCAAACTCGATTGTTGCAGGCTCCTTTGACGTATTTATGACAGGCATAACCCTGATCTTCTTCTCATTCTTGGTGGTTGTGGTGAATGCAAGGTGGTTCGACTGGAACCTCACCGGACCTACGGCAAATGTATATTGCTCCTCAACTGTCTTCTCCCTCGGAGTCACTGTCCCCTCAATGACAAGAACAGTCACCGCCGGCTTCCCGTTTGAATATACCGTGACACTCTTTGCAAATCGGCTGTTGTAGCCACGCGGATCGAAAACCGCCTTTACAAAGCCCTTTCCTCCGGGTGGAACCGGTGATTTAGTATAATCAGCCGCAGTACAGCCGCATGACGACTGAACTCTTGTTATTACAAGTACTGAATCACCTGTGTTGGTGAAATTGAAGACAGCTTCCTGTTTTCCTGCCTCTTCCTTGATCGTTCCGTAATCATAACGGGTGCTTGCAAAATTAAGCTTAGGCTGTGCATGCAGCCCGGCATACACCAGCATCAAAATCAGAAATGTAAGACTCCTTTTCATATATCCTTATGTTAACCGTCCAAATCAGACTGATTCATTGTCAACTCACTTCCCTTAACAAAGATCAGGCCAACCAGGTTGCACCATAATAACCACCAAAATTAACAAAAAAGTATAAGTGGTTGTTTTTTTATTTGTTTATCCATTAGTTTTGTCTCACGGATGCTCCCTTTTGGAACAGATTTTGTTCCGGAAACGGAGGCTTTCCGCCACTTCTTATGACACGAAAAAGACTCTTTATACCGTTACTGGCAGTCATCCTCTTCCTGACCGTGGCGCCAGCCGCCGGCCAGTTCTATAACGGTATGCAGATGACTTTCGGGAAAAACAGGGTTCAGTATAAGGATTTCTACTGGACTTACTTCAGGTTTGATGAGATAGACTGCTATTACAACGAGTTCGGCCGTGAGGTGGCGGAATATGCATGCAAGGTGGCATACGAGAAGCTCAATGAAATAGAGGACTACTTCGACTATACAATTGACAAGCGCCCCATACTCA
>JAKAXP010000338.1 GCA_021816545.1 Bacteroidota bacterium | reverse complement strand
GCTGGCACCTAATGTAATCTTTGCCGTCGGGGCCGGCTCAATGCCAGATGATGAACTGTCTCCGGAAGCAATCAGTCAGCAAAAGATCACTGTCACCGGAACCGTACTCTCCCAATCAGACGGATTACCACTGCCTGGTGCAGCGGTTGTAGAGAAGGGAACTCTGAATGCAACAATATCAGATCAGGCCGGTCATTTTTCACTTACAGTGGCCGGACAAAACTCTGTTCTTGTAGTCTCATTCATGGGTATGAAACCAAAGGAGGTCCCTGTTTCTTCTGGTCAGGGTGCGCTCGAGATTTCGCTTCAGGAGGACAACTTTAACCTGGAGGAAGTCATTGTAACGGGATACGGGTCACTGAAGAAGGAGGCCTATGCCGGTTCAGCAAGCATCATAAAAATGGATAACCTGGCAGATGTTCCGGTGACCAACCTCGGGCAGTTGCTGCAGGGATCCACCGCAGGTGTTCAGTTCACAAGCACATCAGGTCAGCCGGGTGCCGCCACCCAGATCAGGATCAGGGGAACAGGTTCGTTCAATGCATCCAATGACCCTCTGTATGTTGTAGACGGTGTACCCATCATATCAGGCAACGTTTCCACCCTTGGAACCAGCTCGGGTCTTGATATTCTCGCTACAATGAACCCCTCTGATATTGAAAGCATCTCAATTATCAAGGATGCTGCTGCTGCCTCTCTCTACGGATCAAGAGCTGCAAACGGGGTCATCATCATCACAACGAAAAAGGGTAGTTCCGGTGATGCAAAGGTCAGTCTCAAAACTGAGTTCGGGTTCTCTGATTTTGCAGTTGAATACAGGCCGTTTATGGATGGCGACGAGAGGCGTGAAACCATTTATGAAGGACTTGTCAATGAAGGGAAATATTACCTTGGTATGGATGAAGCGCAGAGCATCGCCCATGCAGATGCAAACATAGATGAGTATGCTGCTCTTCCCTGGACCGGGGAATGGACTGACTGGAAATCGATTCTGTTCAGGAAGGGCAGTTATTCAAGTCACGAAGTATCAGTCGCAGGTGGGACAGATAAGATCAAATACTTCTCCTCGCTCGGGTACACTGACCAGAAGGGTGTTTCAGTCATGGGTTTCCTGAAAAGGATGTCAGGCCGTTTCAATGTCAGCTATGAAGCCACAAAAAGGCTGTCAGTCGGAGCCAACCTGCTCTTCTCCAATGTGCGCCAAAGCACAAACACTGAGGGCACAGCCTATCTCAGCCCGTTCTATTCGGTATTCAATACGGTGACTCCGAGGGACGTACCGTTCCTTCCTGACGGCAGCTATGCCTTCGATTTCCCGCGTAACGGTACGGGAAGGAACCCCAAGGCATATGCGGATCTCAACTACCAGATTGAGAACATCACCAGGTCATTCAATACTATATATGCAGGGTATAAGATTATTGACAACCTTGAGTTCAGGTCAACTGTAAGCTATGATTTCAACATGGTCAAGGGTGATCAGTTCACCCATCCGCTTACTTCGTATCCACCGAATCTCGGGACACTGTACAAGTCTTTTGACGATGTCAGGAGCACAGTCTGGTCAAACAGTCTTCAGTATGTAAAGACCTTCGGAAAGGTCCACAACTTTGACGGCCTTATTGCATATGAGACAACTGACTATTACAAGGATAATATCTATGCCTCAAAGGAGAACCTGGCAAACTGGAACATGGTCGAACTTGACAATTTCTCTGTTTCGCGCTATGCGCAAGGTTATGAGAGGGGCTACAGGATGATATCCTATGTATCCAGGTTCAACTATGACTACAATAAAAAGTACTATGCCGGTTTCAGCTTCAGGAGGGACGGAAGCTCAAGGCTGGCACCGGATAGCCGCTGGGGTAACTTCTGGTCAGTATCAGGTGCATGGAAAATTTCAGAGGAATCATTCTTCTCGGAATTTACCAGCCTATTCCCGGAGGTCAAGCTCAGGGCATCTTACGGTGTCAACGGTACGCTGCCATCCGGTTATTATGAATATATGGGATTGTCAAGCTACGGGGAGGATTACAACAGCCAGCCCGGTATTGTTGAGACCCAGTTTTTTAACAACAACCTGAAATGGGAAACCAATTACAACACAAACTTCGGGATTGATGTCAATGTGAAGAATATTGTAAGGTTCTCAGTGGAACTGTACAACAGGCTCACCAAGGACCTGCTCATGAATGAGCCGACCTCACTGACAACCGGATTCAGCTCGATCCTCAGCAACATCGGTGAGATGAGGAACCGCGGGTTTGAATTTGAGCTTATGTCGAGCAATATTTCAAACAAGAACTTCAGCTGGACCACAAGCTTCAATATCTCGCACAACAAAAATGAGATCCTTGTCCTCGACGGCATCCAGACCTCAATTATCAGCGGGAGCCAGATCAGGATGGTGGGCATGCCTTACCACACCTTCTACCTTCGTGAGTTTGCAGGTGTCGATCCAGCCGACGGAATGACCTGGTTCTACACCAATACAGTTGACGAAAACGGCAATTATGTCAAGGAGAAAACCAAGGACCTTAATATTGCAAATGCCATCCCGCTTCAGAGTCCCTATCCCAAGGTACTGGGAGGACTTGTGAATAATTTCAAGATCTACTTTATAGATCTGGGCTTTACTTTCACCTATTCACTCGGTGGCTACTCCTATGATTCAGCGGCAGGCAAGCTCGACAAGGAAGGTACCACAAACGGTCTTGATGCAAATATTCCCATCTACTACCGTGACAGGTGGAGGAAACCGGGTGACGAATCGAGGTACGGGATCTACATTGCCAACAACAAATGGGACCTTGCAGACGGTTATTCCAACTCCAGGCGAATTCACAGTACCGAT
>JAKAXP010000337.1 GCA_021816545.1 Bacteroidota bacterium | reverse complement strand
TTCGGGCGCCTCGCCGACCTCATATACCGGTACGAATGAACCGGGGGTGAAGTCGTAGCTGAACCGGATATTCACGGTCGTAGTGTCATCGGCTCCGGGCAGAAGAGCTCTTTTGGTTGCCTCGTGGAGGGTGGGTTTGTACGGATTGTACAGCGTGACAGTCCTCCTGATGGTTTCATCCTCTGTCTGGGCGGCGGCGGCCACTGAGATCAGCAGGGCAGCTGCCATTATATAGAGTTTTCCTTTCATCGTGTTTTTCTTCTCGTTGTTCAGTACCCCTTTGTTCAGTTAGCAGCCGTACCCGCAGGCTGATCTGCTGTCAGGGCTGCAAGTTTTGCCTTTGCTTCGTCAATGATTCCGTCGGTTTTGACAGTGTAATAGTCGATCAGGCTCTGCAGTGTTGCCTTCGCCTGGAAGGTGTCTCCCTTTTTCACGGCTATGTCTGACAGCAGCAGGAATGTTTTACCGGTCCAGTAAGCGTGGGGTGAACTCATATCCACAAACTCGTTTGCCTCCTTTTCTGATCCGCTTATGTCACCTGCGATCCACAGAAGCTCTGCAACCCGGTATTTAGACTCTGCCCCGTATGCGGTTGCAACCTCCTGTGCCACCCTGCGGTAGTCATCAAGGGCGTCTGCATTGTTACCCAGTCTCTGGTTGGCTTTTGCAGTCAGGAAGGTGGCCTCACGTGCCAGTTCCTCCGTCAGCTTTTCCGAACCCAGCACCAGGTCTGCCGAGGCAATGACCTTCTCATCATCCTCAAGGACAGAGGCGGAACGCATCATTCCCGTGTATGCATACAGGCGGTTCTCCGGACTGGAGGCCTCCCTTCCCAGACGTTCATATAACGACCAGGCACCACGGTAGTCCTTCTTCCCGAAGGTGATTGAGGCTGCCCCGAGCAATGACTGTTCCATAAACTGGTTGTTGCCGACACTGACCACCTTCAGGTACAGGTCAAGCGCCTCATCTACATTCCCAGACCTGTTCATACAGTCAGCAAGGTAGAACCTCGCATTTGTGGCAAAACTGCCTGATGGGAACTCCTTAAGGTAATTTCTGAATGTCTCCGACGACCTCTCACAGTTACCCTTAACATATTGGTTCTCACCTGAGATGTAAAGCATGGAGTCACGGGTTGAAGCTTCAATGTCTCCGAGCCCTTCAACATTCTTCATGTATGCGAAGAACGACTCAACATCATCCATGTCAGTATAGGCATTTCTCAGGCCGTTAACGGCATTGCGCGCTTCCGGGGTGTTCCTGTAGGTCTCAATGACCTTCTTGAACTGGGCTACAGCCTTCCCGTTATCCCCTGCATTGTAGTAAATCAGCCCCAGCTGAACCATGGCAGGCGGGACAAACTGGCTGCCTGTGTACCATGCGATTATGTTTGTAAAGTCAGCTTCACCCTTTGTGGGCTGGTCAATCGCAACATATGCCCTGCCTCTTTCAAAAAGCGCATTCGGGACATAGGCCGATTTGGGGTATTTGTTTATCAGCCCTGAGAGGGTGGTGATCTTGGCCTGGTTGTTATTGCTCAGGCCCTGGGCAAAACCCTTCTGAAACATTGCATAGTCAGCATCAGTTTTACCGTACTCAATCACCCTGTCATAATAGGATATTGCCGACGTGTAATCAGCCCTGATATAGTAGCAGTCGGCAATGCGGTTCCGGGCGTCGATGACCACGTCAGGCCTTTCATTCAGGTCAGCCTTGTTGTTGTATGCCATGAAATAAGGCAGAGCTTTTGCGTACTCACCCGCATTGTACCAGACATATCCCAGGTTGTAATCTATAAGCTCATATTCAGGCATTGAAGATACCCCGGGCAGCTTCCTGAAAGTCTCCCAGTCATTTACTGCCGCATCATTGTTGCCGAGGCGGTAGTTTGACTCACCTCTCCAGTAGAGTGCACGGGCATGCAGATCGGGATTCTTTTCCTTGTACATCAGCGACTTGCCCAACATAGTGACGGCATCAGCGTACTGTTTATTGCGGAACTGTTCAATACCCCGGAAGTATGCAACCTTCTGGTATGCCTCCTTCAGTCTCTCATCCTTGCTGCTGATCTTCTCCAGTGAATTTAGTGCCGCCTGGTAGTTTTTAAGCCTCATATAGGCTGAGATCAGGTAGTCATAGGCTTCCGACACATGGTCTGAATTGGGATAGGTCCGTATGTAATTGTGAAGTGCATCTATCCCCTCGCCGAATGGAGCATAGGAGTTTTCATACGCCAGCTTGGCGAAGTTGAAGAGTGCCTCCTCCTGTACATCCGGGTCATAGTTCATTCCGGCAGCAGCAGAGAAAGCCATCTGTGCCTTCTTCTTGTCACCAGCCTTCAGGTAACATGAACCAAGCATGAAATATGCATTCTGGGTAAGGATGTCACTCCGGCCCACAACCTCGTTGAACAGCTTTGTGGCCTTGTCCGTCGCACCTGTCTGGTAATAGCTGAATGCAAGCTCATACTTGTCATTCCTGTCACTCAGTTTCGTTTCCTTAATGAATTTCTCAAGATAGGGTATGGCTTCACTGTAGTTGCCTTTCTGGAAGTGTGCATCACCTATGAACCGGTAAAGCTCCGTCTCCCTCGTCTTTCCTGCCTGGTCTATCAGTGCCGGAGCCATTTCCAGTATCCCGTCATAGTTCTTGTCAAGGTAATAGATCTGCGTGATGTAGAAAGGGACGATGCTTCCGAATGTCTCATCGCCCTTAAGCCTCTCAAATCCTTCCAGGGCGGTTTTGTAGAACCCGTTCTCATATGCGATTGCCGAAAAGTAGTAGATTGCGGGCGGAGTGTAATCCGTGTCCACATCGGTCAGCTCGGCAAAGAGCATCTGGGCTCTTTTGGTGTCACC
>JAKAXP010000336.1 GCA_021816545.1 Bacteroidota bacterium | reverse complement strand
ACTAAAAGCAAATAAACAGCAACGAGCAGCGCTCGTTGCGGGTTTTCTGCTCCTGTCATCCTTCCACCCGGGATCACGAGCCCGATGCGCCTGTGGAGGGCGAGTAATCCCGGGATCACGAGCCCGATGCGCCTGTGGAGGGCGAGTAATCCCGGAATCACCCTGGCGAAGCGAGCGTAATCCCGGATCACTTCGCAAGCCGTCAGCCGGCGGAGAGCGTAATCCCGCCCTTTGCCAGGTACTTCTATGAAACTGCTACTCCCTGTTGTTGGTATACCTCGTAATGATCTGGTTCCTAAGATCTGTGAACATCTCTGTGACTTTGTTCATTTTTGTGTCCGAATACCCGGTCAGGAACCTGCGGGCTGCCTCCTGATCCTTACGGTACATCGCCAGCGCCTCAGCCTCCACCTTTTCCTGTGCTGCAAACATCTCATCCTCAAACGGGTCCCTGACAGAACGGACATCAGCTGCAATATCCCTGAACTGAAGGTTGGCAAGGTTATCAACGAAGTCGATTGCCCAACGGGCGGAACGCTCTTCATACTTCTCCGGGTCATAGATGTTGTATGTTTCAGCTACAGAAAGGTTTCCGGCATAGATGGGCACATATGGACTGAAATAGGGATTGTCGAGATACACCCAGTATACCCCTCCAATGGCATCGGGCAGCCAGCCGCGAAGCTGCATCACCATCCCGTAATGGCCACGATGACGGGCCACCGGCCTTCTGTAGGTCTGTTTGATGAGCTTCCGCATTTCACTGCCCGGGAAAGGCGTGGCCAGCGGGCTCTTAACATATCCGCCATTCCCGTCAGGCACCAGCCACTCTGGATATGAAGTCATATCGTAAATGGTACCTTCAAATGTGGAACGCTGAAAGGCAATGACATCCCGTACGGAGATCTTCTTTTCCGGAACAGCCGCAAACGGATAGATTGAGAGGGGCTCCACCACCTGGTAGTAGGGCTGCATACCCTTGTAGGGATTGGAAGGATCGAGCTTCCTGTCAGGCCACTCCCTTAGGCTGGGCATGAAAGTGGTGTAGAAAAGCCAGAACCGGCTTGTTGCATACTCCTCCGGCAGAGGAGAATAAGCCTCCTGCCATATGAACGGTTTCCCTGAGGCACGATCATACCAACCTCTGTCTATTGCCTCCTGCATGTAGTTTTCCGATACCATAAACCGGCTGTCATCCTCAACATTGATTTCCTTTATGATGCTCCAGTTGGGAACCATTGTCGCCTGGTCATCCGGAAGCCGCTGCGCTGCCCAGATTGCTCCTGGCTTGCCTGTGCCGGGGTTCCACCCGTTGCCTACCCCGAAGACCTCAAATACCCATGCTTCCTCAGTGTCAGCAATGACGAGGGTTTCCGAACCGTCACCGCTCGACGGCAGAAAACCGTACCGGATCATCAGGTCACCGATAAGCAGCACCGCCTCCCTCGCCTTGTCACACCTCTGGAGTGCAAAGATCATTGCCTGCTCAATTGTCATGATCTGCTTTCCTCCTTCGCGCGTACATACCAGCTCCGGCCGCTGTGCCGTAGTGCTCTCGGCAATGCCGAGCTGTGCCTCGTTCATGTGGGAATAGGCCGAATGGAAATAACCATAGGTCTTTTTGACCTGCGGAATGTATCCCAGGACCTCCCCGTCATCTTCCAGCGGAAGTCCGGCATCCTGAATCCCCCAGTAGACAGGAGCCATTTCCCCGGCCCTGAAGGTTTTTCCCGGAACGTAATAAATGCGTGAATCCGGTCCGGTATCAGTATGCGAAATGATAACCGACCCGTCCGCTGTGGCTTTCTTCCCCGCAGCAATGATTGTGCAACTGAAGGCCTTTGGAACCGAAATCCAAAGAACTGTCAGAATTACCAGGATAATGCATTTGATCTTTTTCATAGGATTTTTTCTGGTTGTCAGATTGAACCGGCAGTGGAACATGCCGTACTGACAAAAATAGCAAATTATTGCTGCAAAGTCCCGTTTTTGCAGTGCACCCGGAATTTAGTAAATTTGAAGATATGAAAAAGCTGATCCTCCTTGTTCTTGCCATTCTTATCCTGGCTTCCTGCACACGGACTGTATGCCCTGCATACAGTGATACGGCAAACGACATGAAGAATAACATACTGCAGAAAGGAAACGTCAGGGCTGACGGGATAAACAGGATCTACCGCGACACCTACCAGAAGAAGCTGAGATAAGCCTACCGGCTGTACTTAAAGGCAGTGGAAACCGGCATGCAGGTTGCCGGGGAAAAGAATCAAACAGGTCCAGCTGATCAGTACCACTCCTGAACCAGCACCTTCCGGTCGTTCTGGTATTCGCAGACCCTGTAAAAGACCGACGAGTCGTTCTCTATCTGGTACATCCAGTATCCGTAAATACCCGGAGAGACATACTTCCTCCGGAGGTACAGCCTGTCTCCTTCATGAAAATCGCATCCCTTGCTGTAGGCTGATATCTTGCCAAAGGTGCTGTCCTGCGATGTCTTTATCCATATCAGGTGAGGATCACCGAACCGGGCCGGGGCGGTATGCCTGAAATCCTGGTAATCTCCGATGTACATCCTGGTGACATACAGACGGTCTTCCTCAGGTTCCCTTACAGCCTTGTTTGATGTGCTGCACGAAGCTATCATGACAAACAATACCGGTAAGAACAGTTTTTTCAATGTCATCTCATTTCCTTTTTAATTCATAAAATGCCTGCATCGGGATGCAGAATACAATCACAATTGATGAACACTAAGCCGAATAAAACATGTATTTATAAGTATACCCGTGTTCATTCAGCCACCAACGCAGCGCCTTGGCAATTTTCCTTCTTCTCAGGAGTACCTTTCCGGTAGCATCCGATGAGATCT
>JAKAXP010000335.1 GCA_021816545.1 Bacteroidota bacterium | reverse complement strand
TTTCTCATTATAATTATATGTACCACGGGCAACCCAGTTTTCCTCATACGAGGGGAAGCTTGAGATACCCCTGCTCTGCCTGCGGCTGAATACGCCGACCCCGGTCACGTTATGGCGGCCAAAACTGCGCGCATAGTCAAGCTGACCCTTGTAGTAGACACTCCTGCTGGCATTCTGCAGAGACTCATTCTGAGAAGTTCTGAGCTTTGGCTGAGGCGTATCGTAATCAAGTACCTGCCAGTTTGTGTACCTAGACCAGGTTGAGTCGGCAGGATTAAGATAGTATCCGTAGAGATAATCAAGCGGATATGATTTCATGTACTCCTGTGAGGAGTTGAATGAATAGAAGACTGAAGCCTTGAGACCCTCGGTGATGAAGTCAAGCTTCTGCTCCAGGTTGACATCAGTTGCCACGCCGTTGCTCTTGTTGCGCCTGAATCCCATCCCTCCTATCCACATAAGCCTTACTTCACCCTGCTGCGGGTTCTCATAGTAACGAACACCATCCTGATCATACGGAATCAGGGGATCAGGAAATGCATCAAGTGCTTCCTTCGGATAGAAGGGCATTGCTGTCACTGACTCAAACCACTGCTCCTGAGTATAGTCATCAACGGGCTTGTTCCATACCTTTATATTACCTGCCAGGTTGACCGTAAGTTTCGTTGACTTGGTCAGGTTGAAGTCGAGGTTATTCCTGAAGGTGTACCTGTTGTGCCAGTACGAAGCATCTTTCTTTTCGAACTTGTAGGGGAATTTGCTGCCTACGTCGAAAATATCAGACTCATTGAGGTAACCCAGTGATACGAAATACTTGACAAATGAGTTACCGCCCCTGGCATTTATATTATAGTTCTGGTCGAATGCCGGTTTAAAATAAAAGTCCATCCAGTCGAAGTTCGGATAGAGCCATGGGGAATCACCCGTGCGGTAATGCTCCAGTGCTTCGTCAGAGATAAGGCTTGAATATTTTCCGTCATTTTTGTAAGCCTCATTCCTGAGGAGCATCGTCTCATATGAATTCATGTATTCAGGAAGACGGGTTGCCATCTTGAGGGATGTCTCAGCCGTAAAGTCAAGCTGAAGCGCTCCTTCACTTCCCCTCTTGGTATTGACAATCACAACACCGTTGGCCCCCTTGACACCGTAAACCGCTGTCGCAGAGGCATCCTTGAGGATTGAAATGGAGGATATTTCCTCCGGGTCAAGGTTTGTGAATGAACGCTCAACACCGTCAACGAGGATAAGGGGTGAGTTGCTTCCCATTGAAGCACCGGCCCTGATCTGCATCGTGATTGATTTGGATTCTTCACCGGGTGTGGCATCCTGCATGAGGACAACCATGCCCGGGATCACGCCCTGCAGGGAGTTCTCAATGGCGCCGCCCATCTTGACATCACGGAGTCTTTCTCCGGATACCTGTGATACGGCCCCGACAACAGTCTCCTTCTTCTGCACACCGTAACCCACAACAACGACGGACTCAATCTCCGCGGTTGTTTCAACGAGGGTGACGTTTATGACCGTCCCTGCTCCTACAGTGATCTTCTGTGTATTCATCCCGACGGATGAAAACACAAGAACATCACCGGGAGAAGCGCTGATACTGTAATTACCGTCGATGTCAGTTGACACCCCCCTGGTAGTCCCGTCGACAACGACAGTCACACCCGGAAGGGTCTCTCCAAATTCATCAACTACCTTACCTGTGATGGTCTTTTGCTGTCCTGCCACCGTCAGGGGAAGCAGAATGAACAGACACATCCAGGCATGCAAACGCATCTTCGTGATAAAGTCTGGTTTCATTTTAATGAGGTTGGTTAGAATTAATTAGGATATAAAATATTTTATGATCAGTATTGAATTTCAATCATTTAAAGAACCATTCTCCATTTATCTGCCATTGTTACGTGTAACTTTTACACTTTTAAACCGAAGAAAAAACAATCCTCCTGCCCGTTTTTAAAGTTAATTAATGTAAAAAATACACTTGTGCAACCTTACGCAATTTATAACTTTTTTTTAACATGGACACAGATTTGAAAAATATTTTGCAAACGATTTAAATAATCATCCAAGTGAGCTGTTACTCAATGATTATCTCATGTATGCCGGAGGAAAAATCCTTGTTGAGCTTTACGTTAATACGGAGGCCGGAAGCCTTAACGGGCCCGATTTCCGCAATGTTCCATGCATCTTTGGTTACTGCCAGAGGAGCTGTGGAAGTAACCTTTTTCCAGCTTCCGCCTGCCAGGTATTCAATCTCCCATGCATCAGGAATCCTGCAGCCGCCAAACGGACCGTCATCAAACCAGTAGACCTTCACTTTCGACACTGTCTCCGGTTTTGCGAAGTCAAATTTCACCCACTCCCACCGGTTGTTGTTTGGCCACCAGTGATAATATGGCCAGGTGTGGTCATTCGAGTTTGCAGGTTCCAGCTGGTCAGTGACTGACGCCAGGGCTTTGTTCTGTATGCTGCCCGTAACCTTGCTGGTGTAGGCAATTGTGGGCGCAGGTGTCGGTCTTGCACTTGTCTCCTTATATGGCAGCCAGACTTTCATCTCACCCGGACCACGATTGTTCCACAGAAAATACGGAATCAGAGTCAGTTCACGGTAATCTCCCAGTGAAACCGTACCGTCAAGATTCCTTGACGCCGGTCTTGCCTTTGTGGTTATAATTTCCGCTCCGCTGAGCATGTCAGGTCTGAAGGCAGCGGTAAACTCAGGGTTCTCGTCAATGACCAGTCCCAGTACCTGGCCTTCGGCATTGTCAGGCCACTCGGCGGCGAACATAATCGGTCCCCTCTGCACTGCATACTTGCCTTCGTCTTCCTTAACCCTCTCATCAGCAACAACAGTCCTGACC
>JAKAXP010000334.1 GCA_021816545.1 Bacteroidota bacterium | reverse complement strand
AGTCCTCTCCTGTCCGACAATATCGTGAAGGTAGCAGTTAACGGAGTCACAGGCGAGGTCTGGTTCGGAACCTCCGAGGGAATCATCTCATGGCGCGGTGAGGCAACGGCAGGAAAGGATGATTTCTCGGGAATCTATGCCTTCCCCAACCCGGTAAGAGAGGACTATGAAGGGGTGGTTACTGTCACTGGGCTGATGGAAAATTCATCTGTAAAGATTACTGATGTCAGCGGTAATCTTGTATATGAGACAACCTCGCTGGGGGGACAGGCAGTATGGGACCTCCGGAACTACAAATCGCAGAGGGTTGCCACCGGGGTGTATCTGGCATTCTGCTCAAATGAGGACGGAACCCTCGCGGGTGTGACAAAAATACTTGTCATAAGGTAGACTACCCGGGGGAACAGAAACTGACTGCGCAAATTTTCAGTTCTCCGTCACCAGGCTCCTGATCCTCTCAATCTGAAGCTTTTTATTCACCTCCCTCAGGCGGCGGGCAGTGGCGGTGAAATACTGGTGCCCCGAGATGAACTTAACCTGCAGCTTGTTCCAGTCGTTCAGGCTTGTGATCTTGTCCTGTGCCTTCAGCTCCTCATACAGCGTGTTGGACACCGGGATGAAGTCGCTTCTGCCAAGGTAGTCAAGGTCAGAGTCGCAGATGATCTGTTCAAGAAGGTCTCCCGGCCTTGGGGGAAGTTTGGTAGACATTATGATTCGGCATATTCTGTCAATCTGCTCCTCGCTGTAACCGTATTCCGGAAGCATTTCCCTCACCAGCAGTGTACCCTGGTACTCATGGTCATCATATGAAACAGTATGGCCGGCATCATGGAACAGTGCGGCTGTCTTAAGCAGCAGCACCTCCTCATCGGTGCACCCTTCAGCCCATCCGATCAGTTCCACCTCAGTTACAACATCAACGGTATGCTTGACATTGTGGTAAAACAGGAAGTCAGGCAACTCCTTCTCCAGCCTGTCAAGAATCACTTCCTGTATATCAGTGAACTGGATGAGTCCGAACTTAACCCTGAATGACTTGTTTGGAACAGATCCGTTCCGGTCTGATGCGAGTTCCGGTAACAGGCCCTGTACCTGGTACATCTGGATGTTCCCCATGTACTTCACAGGCAGCTTGCCGTAATACTCGCACCTGAAAAACTCTTTTATAAGCTCAAATGTCATTACCGAGATCAGGATCGAATCGCGGTCGGACACACCCTGGATACGGCTTGCCGTATTAACCGCCCTCCCCTTGATATCATAGGAGACCTTGCTCTTTCCAGAAACAGTTGCGGAAACGGGCCCGGTATGTATCCCTATCTTCAGGTTCCATATCCGCTCCTCACCCCTGCGTCCGGCTTCAAAGTCCCTCAGGAACTGTCTCAGTTCCACAGCAGCCATCACTACCTCCACCGGGTTTGTAATATTCTTTGCAGGTATTCCCCCGGCACACATGTAAGTGTCACCTATAGTCCTGATCTTCTCAATGTGATATTTCCTGATTATCCGGTCAAACTCGAAAAAAATCTCATCCAGCTCATCCATCACCATCGCCGGGTCCATCCCCTCGGTGAGACCTGAAAATCCCTGGATATCAGCAAACAGGACAGTCACCATATTAAACTTGAGGCTCTTTTCCTCTTCGGCTACCCTGACACCCTTCAGCTCGTTGTTTTCAACAAGAAGCCGGTACTTTTCGGTTGTCTCAAGCAGCCTCTCCTTCTCACGCTCAAGCTTCTTCACCTGTTCCTCGAGCTCCTTGTTCTGGCGCACTAGCCTGGCTATTCGCTTGAGAAGCTGGTCTTTGGATGCTGATTCCATCTGTGAATACCTGAAGTAATTATACTTATTATAAACTCATTGGGCTGCCGCAGAGTATGCAATGATGAAGATTTAATACTTTTGACATTGCACGCCGGAGACCATGGAGTGACGAAGATCCATCACACTTCAGCCTGACGGTTACACAATGCTGACAAGGACAAAAGCCATACTGCTTCACCACGTGAGGTATTCTGACAGCTCACTGATTGCCCACTTCTATACACAGGAATACGGCCGTCTTTCCGTGATGGTAAAGGGCATTTCCTCCAAGCGGGGCAGTGCCAGGTTCAACTATTTTCAGCCCCTGAACATTTTTAACACTGAGCTTTATTATTACGAAAACAGGGAGTTGCACAACCTGAAGGAGATGAGCCTGGCTTACGTTCCGCAAAGGATTTACGGCGACATTCACCGGACCACCGTGGCAATGTTTATCAGTGAGCTCCTCCATAATGTGATCAGGGAGCAGGATGTGAATAAAATGCTTTTTGATTTCATAGAGTCATCCGTCATCAGTCTTGATGAAATGACTGCCGGGATAAGCAATTTCCACCTGTGGTTCCTTGTGGCGTTCACTGACTACGCAGGAATAGGACCATCACACACGGAGATTGAGAACTGCTTCTTCGATATGCTCACAGGGCAGTTCACCCAGCTTCGCCCAATGCACCCCGATTTCCTTGACCCTGAGAGCGCTGCTTCACTGAACCTCCTGCTTCACATGCCTGCAACTGAAGTAGCCTCCCTTCGCCTGTCAGGTAAAGAACGGACTGACCTCCTGACACATCTGCTGAAGTATTACAGCCTCCACCTGCCGGGAATAAGGCAGATGAAGTCACTTCAGGTGCTGAAGGATGTTTTCAGGTAATAATGAAGATGAAAGCCGGTACACTGTAGCGATCCCCGCCGTCACAGCGCGCCAGACGTGGGACTGGACTAAACTTCGCGGGGACAAGGATCAAATTTAGAGGGATAATTCTCCTGTTTTTATGTAAGTTTGGTGCAAAATTCAGCCGATGCCCGTCATCCCCTCTGTCATAAAAAGATCG
>JAKAXP010000333.1 GCA_021816545.1 Bacteroidota bacterium | reverse complement strand
CCTGTCGGCCCCGCTGCTGATGAGAGGTGTCCAGTTGCCGCCGGCAAAGGCATCACTGTTCCTGCGCAGCATGTAGGTAGTATGCGCCAGGTACTTAAGATCATTTTGAAACTCTTCTCCCCTGCCTCCGGGCCTGAACATGTTCAGTTCGGTACCGTAGCCGTTAAAGAAAGCCACGGATATCTCGCGGTGCAGGACATCCTCACCCACATCGGCAACGCGGAAGATGGAAAAATCGGGTCGTATAAGCTTATTCAGGTTGAGTTCAGGACTCAGGTAAAGGGCGTTATGCACCCTTGCGGCAACTATGCCGGGCATATCCTTAACAACCGGCATCCCCTCGGAATACATAACCACTCCTTTGCGGACAGTATCGGCAGCCTTCTGAAGCTCTGCCGACGACCGTCCCTCTGTGTCAAGCACCACCCCGTCAGCCTCGGTTTCAGCTATAATCTGCGCCATGCCGCGAAGGTGGTCCTCTCCGCGTGTGCTCTTGTCCCATGGGTTGTACGCTATGAAAAACCGGCATCCTTCAGACCTTGCCTCCCTGGCCAGACGGCGTAGCCCGCCTGTACCTCCGGGGAGGTCACGGTAAAGGTCCCACTGGTTCCTGTCGTCAAGCCCGAGCCGGGGCCAGGTTGGCCAGATGCCGTAAACATCAACATGCCCGAAGAGCCTGTTGTATTCAGCCAGGTAACCTTCAAAGCCTTCGGTGCCCGTGAAGCGGTCGCGAAACTCCCTGTCCCACGCCATCTGGAGGATCATCAGGTAACCTGTACGTATCCATTTAAGGTCCTCACGGTTGTAAAGCGTTTCATCGAACCTCTCCAGGTCATACAGCCACCGGCCCGCAAACATGAGCCTGAGTCCCTCCTGCCATTCTCCCCTGTAGAGGTCGGCATAAATATGGTATGTAACTGAGGCGCCCGGAGGGAGGATTGTTTCATATCTTCTTATTATGCCGTTGTCAGTCCTTATGCGACGGGCGATGGAGGCAACTGAAAGCTCTCCGTTCGCATCAAAGGTGGTGAATCCCATCTCCCAGGCGTTGTCAGGCAGGATGACACGCAACGGGCTCTTTCCCGGCAGGAAGAGGTTTGCCCTTGCAAGGTCACGCGGTCCTGCACCTGTGATGCAGGCACTGTTGTCCTTTTCGCCGAATGGCACAACATCAGAAAGGGTGATTGTGTCATTCCAGTTATTGCGCAGAACAAGTTCGGCAAGAAAGCCCGGCTGGTTTCCTCCCCTCGGAGTGTAGCTGGCTTCGGCACCGCCGGGATAGATCATCAGGAACCTGCTTCCTGTGAGACCGGCAGGCACATCGTCTGACTCGAAGTAGGTGCCGTCAAGCCTGAAGCTGAAGAGGGGCCGGGGTTTTGAGAGCCTGAGGTCAGTACTGTCATCAAGGATAAGTGAGACCGCACTGGCGCCGTTGTCCCTGACTATTCCGAGGTTGATGAGTGATTGACCGGAAAGCGACAGTGTGGCAACCAAAAAAAAGAAGGAAAACCGAAACCTAAACCTGCACATCGGAGTTTAAACTGATATAATTGGCTTCCCGACAATACGGGACTGCAATTTATGATATTGTATCTGAAAATAAAAGTGAAGATACAGTGGATGAGTAATTTTAGAGATAATATTTAACCCTGCAGGTACGTTACAGATATATAGCTGCTTTTAGAAATTAGTTCAGGGAGCTCTGATGAAAAAGGTTAACGGCAAGGCAATCACACTGATAATCCTGATAATCTCAGCGATAATGCTGATGCCCGGCTGTGCAGCCACCAAGAAGAAGGATTACAGGAATGTCAGGAAGAACTCCTACATTGACACGTCTCAGCTTGGACGAAACAAGTATTTCTTTTCCAAACAGTATCAGAAGAAACTGTACCGGTACAAAAAGAAATAATCCCCCGTTTATTCGTCGCAATTTACCTCAAGGCCGTCCCAGGCCAGTGTCACATTGACCGGCAACTCAAGGTTCACCTCTGCATGGCGGCCCATCTGATGCCCTATATGGGTAATATAGGCCTTCCGGGGTGATACCTCACGGACCAGGTCGAGAGCTTCGCCGAGGCTGAAATGCGAAATATGTCTCTCCTTCCTGAGGGCATTTATTACCAGGTATTTGACTCCAAAAAGCTTTTCCTTTGTCTCTTCTGGGATGTAATTGGCATCGGTGATATATGCCATGTCACCCATCCTGAATCCGTAGATCGGAAGCCTGTAGTGGAAAATCCGGAGCGGGACAACAGTATCCCCCTTGATCGTAAGGCTGTAATTGTCAATATTGTGCAGTTCCATCTTCGGGACGCCCGGATAATGGTTCTCAGAGAAGACATAGGCGTATTCTTTCCGTACGGCAGCCTGCACCCTCTCTTCGGCATATATATCAATGGCAGCCTGGCTCTTGTAGTTGAAAGCCCTCAGGTCATCCATTCCGGCGATATGATCCTTGTGTTCATGGGTCAGGAGGATAGCGTCAAGCTTTTTCACCCTGGCGTTCAGCATCTGCTGCCTGAAGTCCGGCCCTGCATCAATGACGAAGGTATTCAGGGCAGTCTCCACAAGCAGGGAGGCCCTGAGTCTTTTGTCCCTGGTGTCAGCCGACATGCAGACAGCACATTCACAAGCTATTACCGGCACACCCTGCGAAGTGCCCGTTCCGAGAAAGGTGATTTTCACAGTGTAGTAATTCTCACTGCAAACATAACCCGAAAATGAGAGAAGTACAATATCAGCTGTCAATTTGGCAACTCATGTTTCTGCCGCGAGGGGTTGACGGGGTGCTTGACGGACCATATACCGGGTCAATTACCGCGGTGGTTGAAGAGGCATCCTGCGTGCACCGTTGTTTTTTGTGGCATATGCGGGAAAGGATGAA
>JAKAXP010000332.1 GCA_021816545.1 Bacteroidota bacterium | reverse complement strand
ATCTCGCCATCATTCCCCTTATCCTGTGCTCGAGGTTATGTGCCCGGAGAATGACCGGGGCGGTGGTAAGGCTTTGTATTTCGTCAAGGTAAAGTGCATATACCAGTCCTTCGCAGTGGATTATGTCATAACTGCCGGCTGCCAGTATTTCGCGAAGCGCAGAAGAGTACTCCCGCGATCTGAAGCGTTCAAGGTCAAAAGGTTTGCGTGAGAAAGCCAGGTTGAGAAGCAGCGAAAGTGGCCTGACAGATGTGTTCACTGAAACAGTACGGTACTCATCCAGAATGTCCGGTTTTCTTTCTCCGGGGGTGTCTGCCCCGTAGCGATGTTTCTCAGTCATCATTGAGAGAACGGTCACCCGTGCTCCGGCTTCTGCCAGCCCGATTATGCATCGCAAGGTTGCCACAGTGCCGCCATCGTGTGCCGGTGACAGGGGTCTAGGTGCCAGTACCAGTACCTTCATCATCCTTTTCAGGCTTTATGCCGGTAAGGAAGGCTCCTATCTTCCTGAAGAACAGGATATATGTCTCGGCATTCATTATGGCAGCGTCAGTGGTGGCCTTGTATGTCAGGAAGATTCCTATCGGCAACAGAATGATTGTTGAAGCAAGCATGCCCAGCGGTACGCTGATTATCAGCTCTTTTGCAAATTTCTCACCTGACAGGGTGATTACATAATAGACCACGAAGAATAGCACCGATATTACTGCCGGGGTACCCAGTCCGCCTTTCCTGATTATCGCTCCCAGCGGAGCACCGATGAAGAAGAATACCAGACAGGCAAAAGGAAGGGTGAAGCGTTTGTATTTCTCTGCCTCATATCTCCTCAGGTTCTTTGCCTCGGCAACGAGCGCCTCGCTCTTTTCGGTCATGAACGAGGTTCCCTCGCGGGCGAAGCTCAGTGCACGGCTGATGGTTGTGCTTTTGTCCATGAAGCTGAGAGTGTCAAACGCTGTTCTGACATTGAACTTGTTTGACTTCCAGACGGCAGCAGAATCATTGTCCGGTCTTCCGTCCGGGTAATAAAACTGGCTCCTGGAGAAAAGCCTGGTCTGGCTGAACTCGGTAAAATAGGCATCGGTCCTCGATTCGAACCTTGTGGATAATGAATCAATGTAGAAGGTCAGGGCAGCCGTGTTGAGCATTGCATAGTTGGAACGGTAGATGTCCATTCCTGACCTGTTCAGGCCGAATCCGACAAGTTCGATCACCATTGTCTGTTCAGTGAACCTGTCTCGTCTGAAGGGATATTTTCTTTTTTCCTGGGGGACATCCTTCTCCTCAATGTCCTTGTAGGCATTACCGTTGTAGAGGGTAAGGATGAGGCCGCTTTCGTCGGGTGTCACTTTCATGTAGCCGGAGTCTGCATGGATGACAGAGGTATTGCCGATTCCCTCCCGGTGGTCATAGATATAGATGCCGTCGAGGCGGTTTGTCTCGGGATCCTTGTCGGTGATCTTTATGCTGAATCCGTCGATGCCGTTGTAAAAGGTACCTGCCTGGATATTCAGTTCCGGACGCATCCGCCGAATGTCAGTAAGCAGGGTTCGCGCCTTGCGCGTGGATATCGGAAGGACATAGTCAGCGAAAAGGTAGGATCCGACTGACAGCAGGGTGGCAAATACAAAAATAGGCAGCATTATGCGCTGCAGTGGTATACCTGACGATTTGAGAGCTGTCAGTTCAAGGAATTCTCCCAGGTTGCCGAAGGTCATCAGTGAAGCAAGCAGGATAGCCAGGGGGAGGGAGAGGGGAACGAATGTCAGCGAAAACTGAAAGAGGAGTTCGGCCAGGACCTTTGGTTCCAGTCCTTTCCCGGCGAGCTCATCAACATACATCCAGAGGAACTGGAGTATGAAGATTATGAGTACAATAAAGAACGTCAGGATCAGCGGTCCTATAAACGATCTTATCATGAACAGATCGATCTTCTTCATTGTCTCGGGTGTGGTGCAAACGTACGTTATTTTTGAGAAAGATGCAAAGCCCTCTCAATCGGTGAGGCCGAGTACTTTCCTGAGGTATGAGATCTGGGTGTCCCATAGGTCCCGCGCATCCTCAATCTCATCCACCTCGGCATGGTCGGTAATGATCAGTGCGGTGTCATTTGTGAGTTCATGGATGAGGATTTTGAACTCAAAGAAGTTTGTTTCTGTGTCTGCAAAGTCGAGCCAGTCGAATCTCACGGCCTTGTTTTCCCGCGCGTAAACGAGGCGTGCCCTTGCTTCGGCCTTGTTCCAGAAGAAGGAGAAGATATCTCCGTCAACTGTGACATTGTCGGCGAACCATTCTGCAAGTCCTTCCGGGGTGCTGAGCCTGTCGTAGAGTACTCTTACTGGGGTGTTGAGGGTATATTCAATTTCAAATCTGGCTCTCATGTCAGGGGAGGAGTGTCATGCAATTTAAAAATAATAGATGAAAAGAAAAAGTTTGCCGGGCAAAATGAAAAAATATTTATATTTGCAGCCTCGAAAAACGCACCTTGAGAAAGGGTTGGAAGGTCGGGAGTTCATTAAAATATTGGCGAGATAGCTCAGATGGTTAGAGCGTCCCGACCATAGGTCGAGAAGGTCGAGAGTTCATTAAATATTGGCGAGATAGCTCAGATGGTTAGAGCGTCCCGACCATAGGTCGGGAAGGTCGAGAGTTCATTAAATATTGGCGAGATAGCTCAGATGGTTAGAGTGTCCCGACCATGGGTCGGGAAGGTCGAGAGTTCATTAAATATTGGCGAGATAGCTCAAATAGTTAGAGCGTCCCGACCATATGTCGGGAAGGTCGAGAGTTCATTAAATATTGGCGAGATAGCTCAGATGGTTAGAGCGCATGATTCATAATCATGAGGTCGAGAGTTCAATTCTCTCTCTCGCTACTTGAAAATGAGCCACTTACA
>JAKAXP010000331.1 GCA_021816545.1 Bacteroidota bacterium | reverse complement strand
AGTCGTTGTCTTTCCTTTTCAGGGGCATCTATGGTCAGCGGTTTGCCGAACAGGTTATCAGGTTCCTTGCAATTGACAAGGTCAACAGGGTTTATGACAACTCGGGGGCATGGAAAGGACCGGATTTCACTTCAAGGCTTCTCGATGACATAGGGGTCAGCTATCTGGTAGGCAATGCTGCAAGACTGAAAGAACTGCCCTCGGGGCCTTTCATCACAGTCTCCAACCATCCCTACGGCGGGCTTGACGGAATCATAACCATTGACCTGATGGCAAGGATCAGGCCTGACTACAAATTCATCGTCAACAGGCTCCTCTCAATGGTTAAAACCCTTGATTGCAACTTTATCCCGGTAGTTCCGACAGGCAACAGGCATAAAGGCATAAAGGCGGCGAGCATCCGCGGCATCCGTGATGCTATTGAGCACCTTCATGCCGGACACCCCCTCGGCTTTTTCCCTTCAGGAGCCGTATCCGACTTCAGCCTCAGGGACATGAGGGTCAGGGACCGCCGCTGGCAGGAGAGCATTCTTCACCTGATCCATTCTGTGAATGTTCCTGTGCTGCCAATAAGGTTCTTTGACAAAAATTCTGCATTTTTCTATTTCCTGGGACTTATTGACTGGAGGGTCAGGCTGCTCAGGCTGCCCTCGGAGGTATTTAACAAACGGGGCCGGCAGCAGCGCCTCGGCATAGGAAAACTGATCACGGCAGAGGAACAGTCGCAATTTAATGATCCCGCGTCACTTGGTGACTATCTCAGGAAAAAAGTATATGAAATGCCTTTGCCCGGAGACTTTGTTCCTGGTAAATTAATATAACTTAGAAGACAAATTTCTGCCATGGCAGCTAAAAACCCCCAAGGGACCAACTTTAAGTCGCTGTTTAACGGCGAGGTTCTCAGGAATGTCTTCAGTGACAGGGCAAGGACAAATCTTCTCAAGAAGCAGGAGGAGATTGCCATATCATGGCTGGTGAAGAGAATCCCCTTATTCATTACCTCAAACATGCTTACCGGCATCGGGTTCTTCGGTAACATGATAGTTTCTGCCAGTTTCATCCTTGCGTCGTACTTCAGCATAAGATTTCTGCTGCTGGGGTTGGTGGGCTTTGCAATCAGCTGGTTTGGAGACTCCCTTGACGGGAGGCTTGCATACTACAGGAACAAACCTAGGAAGAAATACGGATTCACGCTTGATATAACAATTGACTGGATGAGCATCATACTGATAGGATTCGGTTATATAATTTATGCCGAAGGCCCCTGGAAAATGCTCGGGTACGGATTCGTGGTACTTTACGGATGGGAAATTATAATTGCACTCATAAGGTTATATATCACAGGAAAATACTCGATCGACTCAGGGAAAATAGGGCCGACGGAGGTACGGATAATAATCGGCCTGATAATGATTGCTGAGGTTCTTCTTCCGGGATCACTCAACTATTCTGCCCTTGTTGTGGTGGTAGCCCTCTTTTTTGTCAATGTCATCGACACAAGGCATATCCTTCGTGTGGCTGATGATATTGACAAAAAGGAACTCAAAGAGAAAACTTGAACTATCTTTATCGCCACACAACCTGACCGCTATGGGAGAAATTACCGTAAAAGAGGTGATTACACGAAAGGAACTCCGTGATTTCATCTACCTGCCTGAAAAGGTTCACAGGAATGAACCAGAATGGCTTCCGCCGATCTATATGGATGAGCGGGAACTGTATAACAAAAAGAAAAACAAATCCTACGGCTATGCCGATGCGCTGCTCCTGATTGCCTACAGGGACCGCAAGCCCGTGGGAAGAATCATGGGGATCATAAACCGCCGGTACAACGAGATCAACCATGAAAACCACGGCCGTTTCTGCTTTATGGAGTGCTACAATGACCGCGATGTCTTTAATGCACTCCTCAGCCGGATAGAAGACTGGGCCAGGCAGAACGGGATGAGCAAGCTTGTCGGACCACTCGGATTTTCAGACAAGGACCCGCAGGGATTCCAGACAGAGGGATTCCAGTATCCGCAGTTCATCACGAGTGCCAACAACTCTCCATATATGGTGAACCTGATTGAAGGTGAGGGCTATACCAAAAAGGTCGACCTGGTTAACTACCTGGGCGAGATCCCCGGGGAATTTCCGGTTGTCTATGAAAGGGTGCTGGAAAGGATCACACGGAACAAGGAGTTTGAGATAATTGAATTCGACAGCAAAAAGAAACTGAAACCGTATATTGTTCCCATCCTGGAACTGATGAATGAAACATTCTCGGAGATATACGGATTCGTGCCGCTGAATGATAAGGAGAAAAAAGAGTTCGCCGCTCGCTATCTCCCCATTCTTGATCCTAAATTCATCAAGGCAGTGAGTAAGGACGGGCAGCCAATAGGATTTGCCATCGGAATGCCCGATCTGAGTTCAGGAATCAAAGCCTGCCGCGGCAGACTCCTGCCTTTCGGAATCTTTAAAGTCCTGAGAGAATCAAAACGGTCCCGCAAACTGATAATGATGCTCGGCGGGGTCAGGAAGGATTTCAGGGGAAAGGGCATTGATGTCCTGATGGGAGTCAAGATACTTCAGGATGCAATAAACAGCAGGATGGAGACCATCGACAGCCACCTTGTCCTGGAGGATAACCTGAAGATGAGGGGTGAATACGAACGGATAGGCTGCAAGGTGGTAAAGAAATTCAGAATTTACCAGAAGGATCTTTAGACTTACCGGTCCGGTTATTTATCTTACCTGATAACTGTTAGTTACATTTATCATTTCAGGTAAGTTTCGTATTGTTTTTTTATTATCTTCGGCAAATCAACCCTTAATCAACCTGTTTTTATTCATTTTAACCTTTTCTAAAAACCTGATTCTATGAAAAAAGCTGTAATGCTATTAGTCCTTGC
>JAKAXP010000036.1 GCA_021816545.1 Bacteroidota bacterium | reverse complement strand
CTGTTCGGTTAGGTCCATTGCTGCTGTGGCCCCTTTGTTAAACCTGGGAAGGAAATCTTCCCTGATGTCGTCAGAGGCAAACTCCAGGATAGTTTCACCGCAGTCCTGAAGCCCCCATATGTTTGCAAATCCTGCATCAGCCCTTGAGACCAGCTCGGCAGCCATGACATAGGGAACCATCGGGAAATTGAGCCCGTCATACTTTCGCGGGAAGTTCATCCCTATGACTCCTGCCCTCGTCAGAGCCTCATGGTTCTCACGGGTTCCCCTTGCGTAGGTAACGTGACCGTCAGAAACAGTAGGGCCCTCGTGGTCCACATCCTCGGCATTGGGTCCAATTACATCGGCACAGATGGCACCGATGATTTCCAGCACCTTGTCATAGTTGTCCATGGCATCCTCAAAGTCATGCGGAGCATAGTCATACTGATCCCTGTCCCTGTAATCCATCTCCTTCAGCCTGACGATCTTTTCCATCGCCGGGTGTGTCAGGTGGAACCTCAGGTCCCTGTTTTCTGTATAGAAATTTGCCATTGCTGTTTGTGTTTGCGTTCAGACTGCTGTTTGTTTACCTGGCGTTGGCCTTATAGTATTTAATAAGCTTGGGTATAACTTCCCCGACATCGCCGTTGATTACATAGTCGGCAATTGTGTTGATAGGTGCCATCGGATCATTGTTGATTGAAATGATCTTACCGCTCTGGTTCATACCCGCCGTGTGCTGTATCTGCCCGGAAATGCCGCAGGCTATATAAAGCTTCGGCCTCACGGTCACACCAGTCTGGCCAACCTGCCTCTCATGGCCTGCATAGCCTGCATCAACTGCGGCCCTGGAGGCTGCCACCTCACCGCCAAGCAACGAAGCCAGTTCATAAAGCATGGCGAAGTTTTCCTTCGAACCTACACCGTAACCGCCTGAAACAATTATCTGTGCCGATTTGATGTCAACCTTCCTGGCCTCCATATGCCTCTCTATTATTTCAACTGCAAGGTCTTCCGGTTTGATGAAGGCGGAGACATCAATCTTCTTAAGTTCTCCCCTGTAGTTTTTGTTGACTGTTTCGCGCTTCATGACACCCTCACGTACCGTAGCCATCTGGGGACGGTGGTCAGGATTGATGATTGTGGCAATGATGTTACCGCCGAACGCGGGCCTGATCTGGTATAGGAGGTTTTTGTATGTGGAATCGGTCTTTTTTACATAGTGATCTCCGATCTCGAGGCTGGTACAGTCAGCTGTCAGTCCGCTGTGGAGTGCCGAGGAAACCCTGGGTCCCAGGTCACGGCCTGTTGAGGTTGCCCCCATCAGGGCTATCTGGGGCTGTTCCTGTCTGAACAGGCCGGTTATAACAGAGGTATACGGCATTGTACGGTAGTGTTCGAGAACGGGATCATCGCCCACGTGCACAACGTCCACCCCGTAAGGGTAGAGCTCGTTTTCAATGCCATCCAGTCCGCTTCCGAGAACCACCGCCTCGAGGCGGCAGCCCAGGGTATTGGCGAGGGACCTGCCCCTGGTAAGCAGTTCAAGGCTCACATCAGCAGGCCTGCCTTCATCAAGCTCACAAAAGACAAATAGATTATTCACTGCAAATATTTATTATCCGGTTATCAACCAATAGTATGATTCTCAAGCAGCTCCCTTACCAGTGATTCGATATCGCTGTCCGAAGCGGTAAGGCGCTTTGACTCCTTCGACTGAAGTATTACGTTTTCGATCTCCTTGACCTTGGTGGGGGAACCTGACAGACCTAGCTGTTCGGGATCTGCGCTGATGGCGTCGACGCCCCATTCGGTAATTTTTATCACAGGTCTGCTGGCAGCTATGTAGTCTGAACTCTCTGTCTGCAGTTCTGTATCAGTGCGGGCATACTTGTACTTCATCAGGAGTTTCGCATTGCGGTAGCGGCATGCGGGTGCAGTGCCGTTGACAGTCACAACCAGAGGCAGCGGAGCCGAGACAGTCTCAACACCCCGTTCCAGCCTGCGGCGGATTATCAGTCTTTCTCCTTCGAAATGCATCTCCTCGGCATAAGTCACCTGAGGCCATCCGAGTTTCTCGGCCACCTGCGGTCCCACCTGTGCGGTGTCACCGTCAATAGCCTGCCTGCCACCAATTACAAGGTCAGGTGCCAGGCTTCGCACGGCAAGTGCAAGTGCATATGATGTGGCCAGGGTGTCTGATCCGGCAAAGGCCCTGTCGGTAAGCAGGACACCGCTATCGGCGCCGCGGTACAGCCCTTCACGGATGATCTCAGCAGCCCTCCCGGGGCCCATCGTCAACAGTGTTACAGTTACCCCTTCATAGCGCTCCTTGATACGAAGAGCCTGCTCCAGTGCATTCAGGTCCTCGGGATTGAAAATAGCAGGCAGTACGCTCCTGTTTACAGTGCCGTCAGCCTTCATGGCATCAGGCCCGACATTGCGCGTATCCGGAACCTGCTTGGCAAGTACAACGATCTTGATTCCGTTCATCTCATTCTCGCTTTTGAAGTGGCAAATATAATAATAAAACGATACCGCAAAACCGGATAAAACTTATTTGAGAAAATCCGTTCGAAATAAACAAGTTACATATGACATTGAATCATAGCCTCATAACGTGCAACTACCGAACATCAGACATATCCGGTCGAAAACGCGTACTTCTTTATCCGAATCAGTGACCCGGCTGTCGAAAAAATCAGTTAATTTCGCCGCCGACTTAATGTTTCTTTTTTGTTTCCAACCGATGAAAGGTAAACCCTACGCAGCTCTTGTTCTTTCAATGATCTTCTGGTCGTTCTCATTTGTATGGTTCAAGATTGCAAATGCAGACTATGACCCCGTTGCAATCGTGTTTATAAGGCTCTGCATTGCTATAGTATTTCTGTCAGGGTTCCTGTGGATAACAAAGCGGTTCACCAGGGTAAAGAAGGGTGACCGGAAATACTTCTTCCTGCTGGCGCTGTTTGAACCTTTTTTCTATTTCCTGGGTGAAAGCTTCGGTCTTACGTATGTCTCTTCAACAGTTGGTTCGGTGATCATATCAACAATCCCGGTGTTTGCAGTGATCTTTGCATGGGTGATATACCGCGAAAAGCTGAAGCTCATCAACTATCTGGGAGTGATAATCTCATTCATAGGTGTAATTATCTTCATTACAAACAGCACAGGCAGCATCACACTGAATCCCAGGGGTCTGGCCCTGATGTTCCTGGCGGTGGTTTCGGCAGTCGGATATAATATGATGCTTCACAGGCTTGCCTATGACTATGATCCTGTGACAATAGTAAACATCCAGAACATAATCGGGGCCATATTGTTTCTGCCAGTTTTCCTTATATTTGATTTCAAGGAACTTATGGCCACCGGAATCGTTGCGAAGAGCTTCGGTGCAATTATCCTCCTGGCTATCTTCGCCTCATGCGGAGCCTTCGTTCTCTTTGCATATTCAGTCAGGCACGTGGGGATAGCCCGCGCTAATATATTCAGCAACCTGATCCCGGTTTTTACTGCCATTTTTGCATTCTTCATCGTGGGCGACAGGCTGTCAGTGCGCAACGGAGTGGGAATGGCGGTTGTAATTGCCGGCCTGTTTCTCTCACAGGCAGGGAAGAACCGACAGGCAGTGGTTGACACTGACTTCGCAGGCAGGAGTGCCTGAAAATCCTGAAATGGACACAGCAACAATGAGGTTCTGCCGGGATTGTTATCTTTGTATTCAGTCAGCATTAAGATGATAAACAGGGGCATTGATCGGCATTCCGGAATCACGGCTGTACAGGCCGGCCGGCGGGTGCTTTGCCTTATGCTGTTAGTGTTTGCTCTTCCTGCCCGAAGCCAGACCGGCGGTGACAACACGTGGGAATTTCTTAATCTGAGCCATTCTGCCTTTGCAAATGCCACAGGCGGCATAACCGTCTCCTCCGGGCGTAGTGACCTCAGTCTTCCTTATTATAACCCGGCCCTGCTTAACGGCACCATGGACAATGACATATCACTCAGTTTCTCAACATGGGCTGCCGGTATCAAATACGGCTACGCATCATGGGGACGCAACACGGAAACGTCAGGTACTTTTGCCGGCGGACTGAGCTTTGTAAGCTACGGCACCTTTACGGAGGCAGACGCGGCGGGAAACATCACAGGCACTTTTACTGCGTCAGAGTATGCATTTAACATTTTATGGTCATGGCAGATTGATTCCTCCTTCACCGTTGGTGTGAATCTCAAGCCTGTCATCTCAAGCCTCGAGCGCTATTTCTCCGCAGGCCTCTGTGCAGATATAGGGGCTGCATACCATAATGAAAAACTGCTGCTTGACGCCGGGCTGGTCATCCGTAATGCGGGGCTGCAACTGATAAGCTATACAGGCCGTGGCGGAGAGCCGCTGCCGTTTGAGATTATCGCTGGTGCAACAAAGAGACTGGCCCACGCTCCCTTCAGCTTCTCCCTCACTCTGAGGCACCTTGAAAAGGCTGATCTCACACACGACTATGACACTGAAGACGATCTCCCTGAAGGCGGATTCGGGGAAAATATACTGAGGCATATGGTTCTGGGTGTGGAGATCCTTCCGGCTGACTCATTCTGGATAGGTGCGGGTCTGAACTACCAGCAGAGAGCGGAGATGCGGACACAGCAGCGTACCGGCATGGCTGGTTTTACGGCAGGATTCGGCATACGCACAAAAGCCTTTGAGCTGGCATTTGCACATGATGCGTTCCACCCCGCAGGGGGATCAAACCATTTAACAGTGACTCTGCGGCCTGAATTCATATTTAAAAAACAACCTGTGATGAACCTTAACAGCGGCACATCGTTTTAATCTTAAGTAAAATGGCAAAAGCGGCAAAGAAGATCATAATCACTGTAGACGGCTATTCGTCATGCGGCAAGAGCACCTTCGCGAAAGCGATAGCCAGGGAACTGGGATATATCTATATAGATTCAGGGGCGATGTACAGGGCTGTGACCCTCTTCGCGCTGAGGCGCGGACTGGCAGGAGGAGGCGTGGCAGATGAGAAGGGAATCCTGGCCGTGGTTCCGGAGATAAGTATCACCTTCAGGCATGACCCTGAGACCGGTTTTCCGGTGACATACCTTAACGGTGAGATGATCGAGAGGGAGATTCGCGACAGGCAGGTCTCGGATAACGTGAGCGCTGTCAGCACCATAGCAGGCGTGCGCGCCAGGCTTGTGGAGCTGCAGCGTGCAATGGGGGCAGGCGGTGGCGTGGTGATGGACGGACGGGACATAGGCACGGTGGTCTTCCCCGATGCGAAGCTGAAGATTTTTATGACAGCCAGCCCTGAGGTGAGAGCGCAGAGACGCTACCTCGAGCTGATGAGTAAGGGGCTGCCGGCCGACTTAGAGGCGGTGATGCGTAATATCAGTGAGCGTGACCGGATTGACTCAACGCGTGAGGTGAGTCCCTTGCGGCAAGCTGATGATGCCGTGGTGCTTGACAACAGTGACATGACTCCCGGTGAACAGATGGTATGGTTCAGGGAGCTTTACAAAAAGAGAATCAATGAAGGTTGACGTAGAAGCGGGTTCGGGATTCTGTTTCGGAGTGCAGAACGCAGTGATGATTGCAGAGGAGGCACTCAGGGCCGGTGAGACAGTATATTGCCTCGGTGAAATTGTACATAATGATATTGAGGTTGCACGGCTGACTGAGCTGGGGCTTGCCACCATCACATATGAAGAATTTGAGAATCTGCGCGATTGCAAGGTGCTTATCCGCGCACACGGCGAACCGCCCTCTACCTACGCGAAGGCGGCGGAAAACAATATTGAGATTATTGATGCTACCTGTCCGATAGTCAGGTCAATGCAGGAAAAGATCAGAAGGGTGGCCGAAGTATCGCGCGACGAGGAGGGACAGATAGTGATATACGGCAAGGAAGGGCATGCCGAGGTCATTGGCCTTATGGGCGCGGCAGGCCCTGGGGGAATTCTAGTCACCGGGCAGGGGGATCTTCACCGTATTGACTACACCAAGCCGGTATTTCTTTTTTCCCAGACCACCAAGAGCAAGGTGCAGTATGAGGTCGTGGCGGAGATCATCAGGCTCAACATGGAAAAGATATCGCATGAGCATGCAGCCGCAAACCTGAAAGTGCACAACACAATATGCAGGCAGGTATCAGGCCGGGAACCAAGGCTGAGGGATTTCGCCCTGCAGCATGACGTGATCATCTTCGTGAGCGGGAGGCAGAGCTCGAATGGCCGTATGCTCTTCGAGATATGCCTCAAGGTGAATCCCCGCTCTCACTTCATTGCAGCTCCCGGTGAGCTGAACCGGGAATGGTTTGCCGGTGCCTCCAGTGTCGGTGTCTGCGGCGCCACATCCACTCCCAGGTGGCTTATACAGAAAGTGGCGGATATTATCGCCAAGGTGTGATATTGTCAGCAGCTGAATTGATAGTGTTTGAAATTGTAGTAATTTCGCACCGTCAATAAAATAATTTCTATAAATGGGGAAAATTAAGAAGATAGGCGTTCTCACATCAGGAGGAGACGCTCCCGGAATGAATGCAGCCATCCGTGCCGTGACTCGCACTGCAATATACAACGGACTTGAGGTCATCGGCATCAGGCACGGCTACCTGGGGATGATAAATGCAAATTTCAAACCGCTGTATGCTCACTCGGTGTCAGACACCATCCAGCGCGGCGGCACTATACTCAAGACTGCAAGATGTGAGGCTTTCCGCACTCCCGAGGGAAGGAAGATAGCCTATGACAACCTCAAAGCTGCAGGAATCGACGGTGTGGTTGTGATAGGAGGAGACGGATCATTCAAGGGTGCCAGCCTGTTCAATGAGGAGCATGACATTCCGTTTGTTGGCGTTCCGGGCACAATAGACAATGATATTTTCGGCACTGATTATACTATAGGATATGACACCGCCCTCAACACAGTAGTGGAGGCAGTGGATAAGATCCGTGACACTGCCAGCGCCCTCAACCGTATGTTCTTTGTTGAGGTTATGGGTGCTGAAGCCGGCCATATTGCATTGTACAGCGGTATCGCCAGCGGAGCAGAGGCTATCATCATGCCCGAGATAAAGGGTGAAGCCCGTGACATCTCCAAAATGATCGAGACAGGCAACAGGAGAAAGAAATCGAGCAATATTATTATCGTTGCCGAAGGTGACGAGGAGGGCGGTGCCATTGCCCTTGCCGAGAGACTCAAGCCCCAGTTAAAGGGATACGAGGTAAGGGTTGCCGTACTGGGACACCTGCAGCGCGGAGGTTCTCCCTCGGCTCTTGACCGCGTCAACGCCAGCAGGCTTGGCAACGCGGCAGTGGAGGCACTGCTCGACGGCCAGCAGAGCGTGATGGTGGGTCTTCAGAACAACGAGATTGTTCTCGTTCCGTTCAAGAAGGCTGTCAAGCAGCACAAGGGACTGAACCAGCACCTGGTAGACATAATTGATATACTTAACGTCTGACGGAAAACGTTTAAATAAATGATGGGACCTTCGGAGGTATATTTCACTGATATGCACAGCACCTCATCGCTGAACCTGCTGAAGAAGCTGGAGAGGCTGGTGAAGGCTGCCGGATTCGAAACGATCGATTTCGACCGTAAGATGACAGCAATCAAGGTGCATTTCGGTGAGCCGGGGAACCTGGCATACCTCAGGCCCAACTTCGCAGCCCGTGTGGCTGCAATGATAAAAGAAAAGGGGGGCAAGCCATATCTCACCGACTGCAACACGCTTTATTACGGTGAACGGTCAAACGCCCCTGATCACCTTGAGGCAGCATTCTCCAACGGGTACAACCCGCTCAGCGCAGGATGCCATGTGGTGATAGGTGACGGCATAAAGGGGACAGATTACCGTGAAATAGAGGTCAACCTCGACTACACGAAGAAGGCAATGATAGGCACTGCCATTGCGGATGCCGATATCATCATATCGCTGAACCACTTCAAGGGGCATGAGCAGACCGGCTTCGGCGGGGCGCTCAAGAACCTCGGGATGGGGTGTGCCTCCGTGGGAGGAAAACTCTTTCAGCACTCAGGCAATCCACCGTTTATATACGTGAAGAACTGCACCGGGTGCAACATTTGTGTGATCAACTGTGCTCATGATGCTGTTCATCTGGGTGAAGACCGCAAGGCTTTTATTGATTACAGCGTCTGCACCGGCTGCGGCCAGTGCGTGGCAGTCTGCCAGTTCGATGCTGCCAGGGTGAAATGGAGCTCGGAGGGTGACACCCTGAGCAGGAAAATCGCTGAGTACGCATATGCAGTTGTCAGGGACAAGCCTGCGTTACATGTAAATTTTATAATGGATGTCTCGCCCGACTGTGATTGCTGGGGGCACAATGATATGCCGCTGGTGGAGGACATAGGGATTGCAGCATCTTTTGATCCTGTGGCGCTTGACAAGGCCTGTGCCGATATGGTCATGGAAGCACCTGCGGCACGGCATTTGCGGGAGAGGGATAACGGCAGTGATCTCCGCGGGGAAGACAAGTTCCGGTTGGCGCATGGCAATACCGACTGGAACACCGGTCTTCAGCATGCGGAAAAGATCAGGCTCGGATCTTTATCATACAAACTGATCAGGATATGAAGGACCCGTCATCATCAAAGCGATTGGCCATTCTCATAGTAGAGGATGACCCCCACAGTCAGCTTTACTTCACGAAGCTGCTGTCGGGCATGTATGACACTGCGGTAGCCGACTCAGCAGCTGATGCCTGGGATCTGTTGCACGGCAGGGATTTTGACCTGGTGCTTATGGATATCTCCCTGAAGGGGGATGAGGATGGTCTCTCGCTGACCAGGCGTTTGCGTTCCGAGGAGAGGTATGCATCCCTGCCCATAGTGGCAGTGACGGCATATGCTTTTCCGGATGACCGCAAGCGTGCCATGGAGGCCGGTTGTACTGATTATCTTCCCAAGCCGGTGAGCAGCAACGACTTGCACCGCAAGATCGCTGAACTGACTCTTAAATAGTCAAAAAGTTCCTTCAGGATAAAAATTTTATTATTTTTGCGAACCTGAATTTTGTTCAGGCTGTTCTCTTTCTCCGCCGGTTGGCGGAAAAGGAGGTTGAATCGGGGTGTAGCGCAGTTGGTAGCGTACTACGTTCGGGACGTAGGGGCCGGAAGTTCGAGTCTTCTCACCCCGACAAGAGAAAAATGACCACCGCAGGTAAACCGGCGGTGGTTTTTTATTGCACGGTCGCGTCGACCGCTGGCGGTTGAAAGCGGCAGGGCAATAAAAGAAAACCTTTGAGTGAAGCGAAAAGGTCATTTTTCTCTTCCGGGCGGCCCAATGGAAGTCCGTCCCGCCACGGGCGGGACATTCTTCTCACTCCTGCCGGAGAAAATAGCACCCTCAATATCCTGCAGGAGGATTATAAAACACAGGCAATCAGAATAGTTAAATAAATATTAAACTCCGGATTTCTTTTGACACTTCAGCTTAAATAAGCATAATTTGGTATCCTTAATACGATTGACTGCGATTGCAATATCAGTAATATGTGAATGAGTGTCAGGCAAAATGAACCGCTATGAAAAAGATAAATTTTCACCCCTCATTTCTGCAAGTATTATATTTCGTGATCCTTCTGATCCTTTTCTCATTGATAATATATACTCCTACATTGATCAAAGGGTCAGCCTCATTAAATGAAAATTTGATTCTTGAAGAAGAAACGATTGAAGGATCCCTGGTTGGAGCTCTAATGATTCTGGGGATTGTGATATTAGGCATATATAAGCATGAAATCCAGAGACATAAGGAACAAATTAGGATAATTGACGACGAAAAACAGAGAGTAGCGGGCAGGCTTCTTGTATCAGACCAGTATATCGGTCAGGTCAATGTGCAGATATCTGAAATTGAGTCGATTTTTAACTGGATTGATAAATACCCGCAAACGAAGACTGATTTTAACAAGGTCTTCAGTTATTATGGTGATCGGATCCTTGGAATAATAAATACAAACTGGGCTTTGATCAGAATAATTAACCGGGATACTCAGAGAACTGTCACCGAACATTTTCAGACACGGCCTGGAACCACACCTGATTATCCCCATGTAAGCAATAAAATGATCATTGAGAAACAACCTTCATTATCCTGTACAACTGTCATCTCCAAACCCGATAATCTTGAATTCCTGGTTTCTTGTACCATGCCTGTTGATAAGATCAATAAACATCAGGTTGGTTTCGTCCAGGCTATAATAAATGAGATAACGATGCTGTTCGTCATTTACAGTTGCTCAAACCTCCCCCAAAATGACGGTATTGTCAGAAATCAGATTTCATCCCCCGGTTTCAGGTAAAATCCGATGGCATTAAGAGCGTCACTCTTACGGTAATATTCCGGATCAGCCAGTTTTGAATTTTCAAGCCTGTTTACCTTGATCATCACACTCCCGTCCTTCGGCTTCATAACCTGTACACCCTTGGTTGTCCTGCTATCTACGGCATTTATCAGTGAGGTGTTGAAAAGAATCACCTTTTTAATGCTGCTCATCGCAACCAGGTCAATGTCACGCTCAATGAGTTCAATAAAGATCAACCGTGATTCGCTGCTGAAAGCACCCTTCAGTTTTTTCCTGGCATACTCGGTTTCATAGCTTTTCAGGGAAATTTTCCCCATTTTACCATTTTCAAATGCTACAATGAGGAACCCCTTGTACCTCTTTTCTCCGGTAAGGTAGACCGGCCTTTCTCCCGGTTCGAGGTCAATTTTCTGCAAAGCCTGTACCTTTTCCAGTACCTCTTTCTTCTGAACCTTATAAACATTCCCCAGGGAAGTAAAGACCAGGATCTCACCTGAATTGGAATCATCTCCCAGTTTAATCGTCGCTGTACCTGAAGGAGCTTCCCTTGCAGCGGTATTTCTTTCTTCCATTTCTATTCTTCGTTTCAGGCTTTCTGCACTTTGCATGGTAATCAGTTTTAAATTATAACTCAAATCTGGCAATTATCAATTTTCTGACTTCAGCTCTCTTTCATAAATTTCATGGTTCTCCCTGTCAAAACAAACAAAAATAATCTCATCCAGGGATTTATCAGTTTTTAAAAACTCCTTTACCGCCGTAATGGCAATCTTAGCTGCTCTTCCCTTCGGGAAACCGTATACACCGGTACTGATATTTGGAAATGCGATGGTTCTTGCCCCGTTTTTCACAGCAAGCTTCAATGAGTTGGAATAGGCGCTTGCAAGCAACTGATCCTCATTTCTCATGCCGCCATGCCAGACAGGCCCGACGGTGTGAATTACATATTTTGCCGGCAACCTGCCGGCTGTTGTTATCACAGCTTCACCCGGAGGGCAGCCGCCCTGACTTTCACTGATCTTCCTGCATTCTTCCAGGATTGCCGGACCTCCTGCCATGTGAATTGCTCCGTCAACGCCACCTCCCCCCAGAAGCGTTGAATTTGCCGCGTTGACTATCACATCAGCTTTCGTTCTCGTTATATCACCCAGCACTACTTTTAACATGATTCAATTATTTTGCTGGCAGCAAATCACCGGATTTCTGAAAAGGTAATTTGCCCGGTGGCAGTAAAGCCATCAGAGCTCATTGTACTTCCTTGCAGTACCCTTCGATTTGTCAACCGGGTACTTCTCATTGTTCTTTCTGATCTTTTCAAGGACTATCTCCTTCACATCAAGGCCGTGCTTGCCAGCAAGCAGGAGGCTGTAGGCAAATACATCGGCAAGCTCTTCCCTGAGCCTGACCCTGTCCACTTTTTCACACTCCTCCACCGGTTTCCACAGGAAGAGCTCATTCAGTTCCGCGGCCTCAATTGACAGCGCAAGCGCCAGATCCTTGGTATTGTGAAACTGATCCCACTGCCTGGCATCACGGAATTTAACAAGCTCATCAATAAGCACTTGAAAGTCGTTCATAACAATAAGATTAGAACCCTAAATTTAAGGATTTTGCTGAAAATTCTTCTCAGGGTTCCCCTGACAGGAAGTTGCTATTCGTCCTTTACCGGGATCACCAGCCTCATGTCAGGCATGGCGAAGATGACACCCTTGTTGGCTGCCTTGAGTTCCTGGACGGTGACACCGTATTTCTTGGCAATGTCGGCCAGCGACTCACCCTTCTGAACCTTGTGGATTTTCTTCTTTTCGGGCTGTGGCTTCGGTTTGTCACCGTTCCTGCCGGCTGAAGGTGTTTCCTGCTGAGCCTGCTGCTGATTTGCGGCCTCAGGCTGGGTCTTCGTTTCAGGCTGGGCCTTGACATCAGTTTTTGCCGCTGTATCTGCAGTTTTAAAGGTCACTGCACCATCTGTTGCCGGTTTTGCTGTCTCTGTCTTTGCAGCAGGCTGCTCCTGCCGTGGCATCTGGGTCTGCCGGGAAGTTGTCTCCTGCCGAGGCATCTGAGCCTCCTGGCGAGCAGTTTCCTGGCGAGCGGTCTCCTGGCGCGGCATACCTGTTCCTGTCGCTGCAGTGCTCCTGGCTCCGGCAGCAGCATTCCTGTCGGAAACAGCAGCAGGCTGATCAGCAGGAGTCTCTTCCTCAGTAAATGAAAGGGCCGATGATGCAGGTATCTTCAGCACCTGACCCTCCCTGATCCCTCCGGCAGGGATGGAGTTCTCACGGTCAATATCAAGGATTGTCACCCTGTATGCCTTTGCCAATGAATACAGCGTCTGACCCTTCTGTACTTCATGCATATAGAATGTTTTGCCCCCTGAAACGATCTTCTCATTTGAAATGTTTATACCCGGAACTCCGCTTACAGGCGCGGAGCGCGAAGGCTGCGCCGAGGGGCGGGGCTGGGTGGCTGCGGGGGGCTGCTGCGCAGCAGTGCGCGGCTGCGAGGTGGCGGCAAGTTGCTGATCAGAGGCGGGAACCTTCAGCACCTGCCCGGTCTGTATGCCGTTGGGCGGAATGACATTCTCACGCGTGAGGGCATCAACAGTCACCCTGTAAGCCTTCGCAATTGAATACAGGGTCTGGTTCTTCTGCACCTCATGCATGTAGTAAACCTTTCCTCCGGAGACCACCTTTTCAGTTGACACCTCAACAGGTACCTGAGCACTGACCACTGCGGGGACAGACAGGGTTATAACCAGTGCAAATGTTGGCAGAATGCGTGTCAAAGACATACGTTTAAGTTTTTCTAAAACAAATGTAGTATTTTCAATCCATGTAACCGACAATGCAAAATAAACATAATCCACACACAGGTGTTTATTTTCAGTAACAAAAACTTCTGATCCCATGAATTCAATCCGAAGGATGACCACACTTCTCAGAAATGAGTACCACGGTGAGGGGCTGAACCTCGCTGATTTCTCACATGACCCGGTCATACAGTTCGGACGGTGGATGGAGGATGCCATCAGACAAAAGGTAATGGACCCGAATGCCGTGCATCTAGCCACTGCGGATGTCTCTGGAAAACCTTCAGGCAGGATCGTGCTTTTAAGGGATTTCAACTCCAGGGGATTCACCTTCTTCACTAACTACGGAAGCCGCAAGGGCGAAGAAATGAGGAACAACAGCCATGCCGCCATGACCTTCTTCTGGCACGAGCTATACAGGCAGGTCCGTATTGGCGGAAAAGTTACCAGGCTGCCGGCGGATGAGTCAGATGCATATTTCAGGAGCCGCCCGCGCGAGAGCCAGATCAGCGCAGTGGCATCACAGCAGAGCCGGCACCTGGAGAGCCGTGAACTGCTGGAACGGACAGCCGCCGATATTGAGGAGAGATACCGTGACAGGCCCATACCCAGACCTGACGACTGGGGCGGATACTGCCTTGAACCTGAATACGTGGAGTTCTGGCAGGGAA
>JAKAXP010000330.1 GCA_021816545.1 Bacteroidota bacterium | reverse complement strand
CAGGAACGAGTCAAGCGGTGAATTTACAAGCAGGTCCGATGACATCCCCAGTCCGGCACCGGTTGTATCACTGAGCATCCCGTACCCCGCCGGGATGGCACCTATACCGGTGAAAGCCTGCAGCGCGCCTAGAATAAAATAGTACTTCTTCATAATTCAAAAATAGAAAAATAAAGGGGCACAGTTTTCCACCGGACAATGATGGTGTTGTTAAACATAAAGTGAAGCATCACCTGGTGCCTACCTTCCCCGTAATGACATTAAAAGAGGTGCGAACCAGTTGGTATTTTTGGCTAAATCGGTAATTTAGAGGCCCCGACCCAGAGATATGAGCAGAGGATTTGTCAAAGACGGAGATCAGGAAGAGGTGCCGATGGTACCTAAAAGGGCATTTTTGCCGGATGGCGTTCCGAACTTTGTGACCCGGAACGGGCTGGAACAGCTTCTTTCTGAGAAAGAGGCCCTCATCAGGGAAAGAGAAAACCTGGGTATATCAAATGAGAATGAAAAACGGATTGCAGTTAACTTCATCAATGCAAAACTGCAACTGCTCAATAACCGGATCACTGACGCAAGAGTGATCGACACCGGAGACCAGCCTCATGATGAAGTTACATTCGGGGCAACAGTGACAATCAGGCTTGGATCCGCCAGAAAGGTCCAGACGTTCCAGATTGTAGGAGTAGACGAAGCAGATATCTCAAAAGGAAAGATATCATTCATCTCCCCTCTTGCCAGGGCCCTGTTAAACCACAAAAACGGTGAGAAGATAGTACTGAAGCGGGAAAAGGAAGAATTTGTTTACGAAATCGCCGCGATCTCGTACGTATAATAACGGCCATTAAATTATTGGCCTGTATGTCAGGAATTCACCTGGCTTTCTGAACCGGGCCATTAACCTGGTGTAAATTTGTTTCCCGCCCTGAATGTACAAATGACCGAATAGAAAAATTTCTGCATTTTTATTGATTTTATTTCGTTCTGGTGCAGCATTTCTGACCGATGTCCGTCTTTTATTGGTTAATATGGCCCTGAAAAGGCACATCAATGAAAGATTCAGGAGTAAATCCGTTTCAAGATCTTTCCGTCATCGAAATCTCCCTGCGGCAAATTACCCATGTACCTTATCAAAGGTTTACTCCACTTCGTATACCGTCAATCTCATTTATAACCAAATACTTAAGATAATGTAAGCATAACTCCAAAAGAAAATTGCCTGGACAGTACTTTTCTTTAAATAACTAAATATTACTAACTTAACCTTAATGCCATGAGAAGAATTCTTTTGCTATTCTTACTTGTTTGCCCGGCATTGCTTTCAGTCAATGCCCAGCAAAGAACCCTTTCAGGCACTGTTACCGGGGCAGACGACGGACTGCCTGTCATCGGGTGTACGGTGCAGTTGAAAGGTGCTACCATCGGGACTGCCACAGATGTTAACGGCAAGTATTCCCTGAGTGTTCCCCAAAATGCGGAAGTATTGGTTTTCACTTATGTCGGTATGAAACCACAGGAAGTGACGATTTCAGGACGCAGCACAATTAATGTTGTGATGGAATCCGAAGTCCTGGGACTTGACGAAGTTGTTGTAACAGCCCTCGGCATCTCCCGCGAGAGAAAATCATTGGGATATGCCACACAGGAAGTCAGGGCGGATGCAATATCCACAGTTAAGACATCCAACTTCGTGAACAACCTTTCCGGCAAGATATCCGGGGTACAGATTCAGAGGAACCAGAACATGGGCGGATCTACCAACGTGATCGTCCGTGGAAGCAAATCCCTTGTAAACAGTAACCAGGTACTTTATGTTGTCGACGGGGTGCCAATCAATAACCAGATCGGGAAATACACCGATGTGGGGGTGACCTCCGGACAGGCTGCCACAGTTGCCGGTTATGACTATGGCAATGCTGCGGCAGATATTGACCCTGAGAGCATTGAATCAATCAATATTCTTAAAGGATCGGCAGCTACGGCCCTTTATGGCTCACGTGCATCTGCCGGTGTCATCATGATCACCACCAAAAAGGGCAAAATGCTGAAGGAGGGAGATAAAGCTCCGATAGGAGTCTCAATAAGCTCCGGCTTCACCTTCAGTAAAATTGACAAGTCAACCTTCCCGGTCTACCAGGATCAGTATGGTGCCGGATATGGATATGGTGATCCCCCTGACTTTGCCATGAGAACCACCTCCGGAAGTCTTACAACAACTGACCCGGTCAATGATCCCCTGGTGAGATGGGTCCAGACAACAGAAGATGCCTCATTCGGTCCAAGATTCGATGGCCTTCCGGTTTGGGGCTGGTATTCGGTTGACCCCGAATCACCCTGGTATAAACAGTCAAAACCATGGGAGTTTTCAAAAAACGGCCCGATCACGTTTTTCGAAACACCTTATACATTCACAAACACTGTTGCAATTGAGAAAGCTACTGATTTCAGCGCCCTCAGGCTCTCCTACACAAATTACAACGCAACAGGATTACAGCCCAACAGCTCCCTGAAAAGAAATAATGTGACACTTACCGGTACCTGGAATGTCAGCAAAAAACTTACTGTATCGGCCATAGGTAACTACATTTTACTTAAGGGTAAGGGCCGTAATACAACTGGTTATAATGGTAATATTGTGACCAACTTCCGCCAGTGGCAACAGACAAACCTCGATTTCAAGGACCTTAAAAGGGCTTATGAGCTTACCCAGAGAAATTTAACCTGGAATTATAATTCAGCTTTAAATTATCCTATATATTCCAATAACCCATATTGGGATGCATACCAGAATTATGAGACTGATTCAAGAACCCGTTTCATAGGTAATGCATCGGTAAATTATAAAATCACCGACTGGCTTGATGTATATGGACGTATAGCTGCTGATACATATTATGAGATGCAGGAAGAAAGGA
>JAKAXP010000329.1 GCA_021816545.1 Bacteroidota bacterium | reverse complement strand
TTCCGATCTTAATAAGTCTTGGAATATAGGTAAGAATGAATTCCAGGAGGAAAAGCACGCCGAATGACCTGTAGTAGGTTGAGTAGTGACCCACCACATCATCAAGGACGAGGACAAAGAAGAGAACCACAACAGCTCCAAGCGTTACAGCAAGCGACTTGCCGAACTCAAGAAGCCTGGAGCGGCGAAGGGGATCGGAATAAAAGCCGGCCATCGCATATACAAACAGGAAGAACAGCGGGATGAAAAAAATGCCGAGATAAAACCTTGTGCCGATCTCCATCCGGAAGTATTCTCCGTATAACTCTGTCTCAATAAAATATTTGCGGAACAGGTAGAAGAGACCCCATGCAACGGATGAACCGGCAAAATCGGCTAAAATATATGACAGCTTAATGGCGCGGGCAAATTTTTTCATCACTCTGCACGGGAGATATGCAAAGATATCTGTTATTTTTAGACCAAATTCATTTGACAATGATCGAGGAATCCTTCGAGGCGAAAGGCAAGAGAAAGAGGCTGATAGAGGAGCTTCGCAGCAAGGGCATAAATGATGAAAAGGTTCTCGAAGCCATGGGTAAGGTTCCGAGGCACCTGTTCATGGACGATGCTTTTCTCAGGCATGCATACCAGGACAAGGCCTTCCCGATAGCGGCGGGGCAGACCATCTCTCAGCCCTATACGGTTGCTGTTCAGACGGTGCTGCTGAATGTCGGGAAACGGGATAAGGTTCTTGAGGTAGGTACCGGCTCTGGTTACCAGGCTGCAGTCCTGGCAGAGATGGGGGTGAAGGTGTACACAATAGAACGGCAGAGGGAGCTTCACCGGAAGGCACAGATCATGCTGAATGACCTTGGTTACAGGATACATTTCTTCCTCGGTGACGGGTATGAAGGGCAGCCTCAGTACGGTCCCTATGACGGCATAATCATCACTGCAGCCACTGCCGAAGTGCCGGACAGACTGCTGAAGCAGCTCAGGATCGGAGGACGCCTTGTGGTGCCCAGGGGAGAGCGTGATTCACAGGTGATGACACTCTACGTACGGAAGGGAGAAGATGACTATGAAATCACAACACACGGATATTTTGTTTTTGTACCCATGCTCAGGGGAATAGCCAACGGTAACGACAGAGACTGAAAACATGAAGATATACAGGGCGGTATTCTCACCCATACAGGTTAACACATACATAATTACCGGTGACGGAAAGGAATGCATCATTATCGATTGCGGCTGCTACGGCCCTGATGAGGAGAAAAAGCTTGAGAAGATGCTTGACGGGCAGGGACTGAAGCCGGTGATGCTGCTTGACACTCACTGCCATCTTGACCATGTATTCGGCAACAGGTTCATGCTGGAGAGATACGGACTGAGACCGCGGTTTCATGAGCGTGACCTTTTCAACTACCGCAATGCACCCAAACATTCCCTGATGTTCGGGCTTACGATGGAGGAACCGCCTGAGCCGGACGGATATCTCGCTGACGGAGAGATTATTACTGCAGCGGGTCTGGAGCTGAAAGTGATCGCCGTACCGGGTCATTCACCCGGGGGTATTTCCTTTTACTCCGAATCAGACAGCATTGTATTCACCGGTGATGCCCTTTTCGCAGGAAGCATTGGCCGGTCTGACCTTCCAGGCGGAGACCATGAACAACTGATGGAAAACATCCGGGAGAGGTTGTTCACACTGCCTCCTGATACTGTTGTGTACCCGGGTCACGGACCGGAAACAACAATCGGGGAAGAGATGGAACACAATCCGTTTTTCTCCCAAACATGATTAATATACTTTTGTTAGTTCTTCCCTTTATGCTATTTTCGCTTCGTTCCATTGACAAGAAAAACCAACTGAACATAATATGACATCCGATCGTTTTGTAAACCGTCACATCGGGCCGCGTGAGAATGAGACAGCCGAGATGTGCAAGGCTATTGGCGTTGATTCACCTGAGCAACTCATTGAGCAGACAGTTCCGGCATCCATAAGGCTTGACCGGCCTCTAAACCTGCCACCGGCCATGACCGAGTTTGAGTATCTTGCCCACATAAGAGACCTTGGCAAACGCAACAAGCAGTTCCGTTCCTTCATTGGTCAGGGTTACTATGGTGTTGCCGTTCCGCCTGTAATTATCCGCAATGTACTTGAAAACCCCGCCTGGTATACTTCCTATACCCCCTACCAGGCTGAGATTTCTCAGGGGAGGCTTGAGGCCCTCCTGAACTTTCAGACAATGGTAGCCAGCCTTACGGCCATGGAAATTGCAAATGCATCGCTGCTTGATGAGGCCACGGCTGCCGCCGAAGCGATGGTTATGATGTTCAACGCCCGCTCACGCGAAAAGGCAAAAGCCGGAGCCAACCTTTTCCTCGTTGACAACTCGGTCTTCAAGCAAACCCGTGATGTGCTTATTACACGTGCTGCACCGCTGGACATTGATATTCAATTTGTTGATTACAGGGATATCGAGGCTGATGCAAGGCTCTTTGGTGTGATTGTTCAGTATCCTGCCGCCTGCGGTGAGATCCGTGATTACAGTGAGCTTGTCGGGAAGGTTCATGCTTCCGGCGCCCTCGTAGGCGTGGGTGCTGACCTGATGAGCCTGACACTTCTGACCCCTCCGGGAGAATGGGGTGCCGACATAGTCTTCGGTTCCAACCAGCGTTTTGGCCTCCCGATGAGTTACGGTGGTCCGCATGCCGGGTTCTTTGCAACCAGGGATGACCTTAAGCGGAGCATGCCAGGCCGCATAATAGGGGTATCCATAGACTCACACAGCAACCAGGCGCTGCGTATGGCATTGCAGACACGTGAACAGCATATCAAGCGCGAGCGCGCAACATCCAATATCTGTACCGCACAGGCCCTCCTGGCAACTATGTCAGGAATGTATGCGCAGTATCACGGACCG
>JAKAXP010000328.1 GCA_021816545.1 Bacteroidota bacterium | reverse complement strand
GAGGGGTAACCTTCAACATGAAGAAGATCGGTATGCAAGCCCTGCTCAGGGTGGAGAACAGTCATATCAGTGCCGATTCAGTCACCAGGCCCGATTATACCTGTTTTCTACCGTCGGTCAACCTGCAGTACAAATTCTCCGTGGCACATAACCTGAAGTTCACCTACAACAGGAGAATAAACAGGCCGGGGATTTATGACATGAATCCATATTTCAGGACTGACCAGAACTACAACATTACCCAGGGTAACCCAGACCTGAGGCCGGATTACCGTGACCGTCTGCAGCTTACATATACATGGAATTTCGGCAGCAACTATTTCTCACCATACCTCTACAACGAGTACTTTTCTGACAGGGTAGGCAATGAGTACAAGGTGATGAATTCTCCTTCCGACAACTCCCTTATCACCTTTACCAAACCCTATAACCTTCTCAGCGGTTATGAGCTTGGAGGCGGGGTCAATGCCACCCTCTGGTATATTAACTTCAATGCAAGGGTTTACAAAGGGCATATCAATGACTTTACCGGTGATACCTTCTCCATTCCCGGGAGAGATTATTACTCCTGGAGCATGACTGGTGCTGCCTATAAAAGCTTTGGCAAGAACAAGAAAACGACGGCCTTTGCTTTCCTGAGCTATGACGGCGTGAATGTGAATGCCCGTTCAAAGACCTTCAACCACCCGTTTTACGGCCCCGGTTTCCAGACGCAGATAAAGAACCACAGCATGGGTGTGGTCTGGGTTCTGCCCCTTTCAACGAATGTGAAGCTGAACAGAACCTATACTGAAACCCCCGGATATTCATCAACGAATATCATAGGGTTCAACGCATCCGGTTTCGTCCAGTTCTCCTATTCATACAAGTTCAATAAGGGAAGGAATGTCAAGAAGCTTGACCGGAAGGTCGAAGTGGAGAGCGACAGCAAGAGCGGAGCCCTGGTCAAATAAGGGCTCCGTCAGGAATTCACCTTCAGGATGAGGCGCAGGGAGCTGTTTTTGGTGAAGTAGTTCCATGCCCAGTTGATGAAGATAATCAGCTTGTTCCTGACACTCAGTATGAGCATCAGGTGAAGGAACATCCAGAAGTACCAGGCCATGTAACCGTGGAAACTGACAAGGGGAAGATCGACTATCGCCTTGTTTCTTCCCACGGTGGCCATTGAACCGAGATCCCTGTATTCGTATTCCGAAAGCTTACGCCCCTTAATCATCCGGGTAAAATTCCGTGCAAGGTTCTTTCCCTGGTTGATTGCAACGTTTGCCACCTGCGGATGGCCCTTCGGGTACCTGGGAGTCTCCATGTAAGCAATGTCACCAATGGCAAAAATGTTCTCATAACCCGGTACCCTGTTGGTCCTGTCTACCCTGATCCGTGCGCCGGGAGCAATTATATCCTTTGACAGCCCGCTGATTATGTTGCCTGTTATCCCTGCAGTCCAGATGACGTTTTTGCTCTCAAGAAGCTCGCCGTTGCTAAGCTGAATGGTGGAGCCGTCATAGTTCCTGACAAAAACCCCTGTCCTGAGCTGCACCCCAAGCTCCTTCAGGTATTTTTCTGAAGACTTTTTTGCCAGTGGGCTCATCGTGTTAAGGGTATGATCTCCCCCTTCCAGCAGATGAATTTTAAGCCTCGAGAAATCAATCCCCGGAAAATCCTTCGGAAGGATGTCCCTCTTGATCTCAGCGAATGCTCCCGAAAGTTCCACGCCGGTTGGCCCTCCCCCCACCACAACTATATTGAAAAGCCCTTCATCTGCCTTGCCGTTCGCATTGAGGATGTTTTCAAAATTCTCAAGTATCACATTGCGTATTTTGATTGCCTCATATGTGGTTTTAAGGCTGAAAGTATGCTTCTCCAGGTCACTGTTGCCATAGTAGTTGGTTTTGCCTCCCGATGCAATTACGAGCTCATCATAGGTGAAATTTCCTGCTGTGGTTGTAACGCATCTGGTCTGAGGGTCAACAGCGAGCACCTCGGCCATCCTGACTGTTACATCCTTTCTGTCCTGAAAAATCTTCCTGAGCGGGAAGGAGATGCTTGTCGGCTCTATCTGCGAGGTGGCAACCTGGTAAAACAGTGGTTGAAACTGGTGGTGGTTAAGCCGGTCTATCAGCATGACGTCAAACAGCCCCGGCCTGAGGTTCTTAATGAATTGAAGGCCGGCGAACCCGCCTCCGATTACAATGATTTTCTTTTTCATGTCAAAGAAAAAACGGTTTATGAAAGACTTTCAAACCATTTTCCGGTCATTAAACAAACATTTGAATTTATTGTTTGATTTTCAATAAGGTCACAGTCAACGCCATGATAAAGGTAAGAAGAATATATGATCCGCAACAGCCAGGGGAAGGATACAGGGTGCTTGTTGACAGGCTGTGGCCAAGGGGTATATCACGTGAAGAAGCCTCATGGCATGAATGGATGAAGGAGATTGCGCCGGGCAATGAACTGCGGAAATGGTATGGCCATGACCCCTCGAGATGGGATAGCTTCCGGGCTAAGTACAAACAGGAACTCAGCAGCAGGCATGACCTGCTGCTGAGACTCAGGAACCTTGAGAGTTCTCACGGCGCGCTGACACTTCTCTATACATCCAAAGAACGTAAGCTCAACAATGCCGTTGTACTGAGAGAATTCCTTCTGCAACAGGATGATTAATCCTGGTACAGCTTCTGTGTTTTGTCAATAGACCACCCGGTCTTCAGGCCAACCACGAAAAGGACCAGGGTAACCGACCCGACCGCAAATACAGTATCTCCGATTAACCTCAGCCACCTCAGTGTCTCCCTGGTGTCTCCCTGGTGTCTCCCTGCATGTCATAACTGATGTCCGCAGGCAGGTGCCGCAGAAGGCCCCGCGCCGGTTTCGACGTGCCCTGCGGCATGGGCATGTACTTCGCCTTCGGCGAACT
>JAKAXP010000327.1 GCA_021816545.1 Bacteroidota bacterium | reverse complement strand
ACGCGAAAGATCATCCGTCAGTACGTTCTCACTCCCGCATATGCTGTTGAAAAACTCAACCTGTGAAGGTTTGAGCATAGACGGTTTTTGGAGATGAACCGGCTCATTTCCCGCGAGATGCTTCTGCCTGAAATCCCCATCAGTGAGTCCGAATTTTTCCTTTATCACATCAGCCATATGACGACTGACCGTCTCCTCCCGCTTATCACCCCATTTGAGAATATGGCGGTAACTGTTTTCCTGCTTCATGCTCCTAATATAGATCGTAAACCTTCATAAGAGAGGCAATCTCATCCTCTTTCCTTTTTTCGCTCCATCCCAACATTCCGGCAGCAAGTGTGGCGATTTTATCAATCACCGTTCTCCCGGGTTTACCCAGGGTACCGATGCCTGTCCTTCGGAGCATGATATCCCCCAGTGTCTTTGCGCTCTCGTACTGAATTGCATAGACAACTTCGGCCAGGATCTCCCCGTCGTGACTGACTGCCTCAGCAAACCTGGGGTTACTTCGTGCAATACGGAAGACCACCTGGCTCTCGGTGCCATAGTTCCTGCTCACATATTCCACCGTATTCCGGCTGAATTCCTTGTAGTTTAGGTGCTGCCTTATCATGAACTGTTTCATATCACGGATCTCACAGCCTGACAGGTATAGATTGTCAGAAACCGGGTCTGACAATGTGCGGTCGAGCTTGGATGAAATAAGCTTCAGCACCTCGCGTGCCAGGCTGCGGCTTGTAGTGTATTTGCCGCCCTCAACGGTGATCATCCCCTCAATACCGTCGACGGCATTGTCATATACCTCGTATTTCCTGGAAGTTTCATACGAGCCTTTTGTCTGGTCATCTACCAGCGGGCGCAGTCCGCCATAAGCATGTACAATATCCTCCCGGGAGATCTTTCTGCCATAATTATTATTGACATTGTTGATGATCTCGTCAATGCTCTCCATTGACACCCTGTAATCATCCGGGTCACCAAGGAATTCCTTGTCGGTTGTGCCGATCAGGGAGTGGTCACGCCACGGCATTATCATCATATGGCCGCCATCAGCCTTCTGAATGGAGACAACATGGTGGCCGGCAATCTTCTTTGTAATTATATGGATTCCTTCTGATCGTTTCACCCGGTGGGTCAGATGATCTGACCCGGAGGCCATTCCGAGGATCTTGTCGGCCCAGGTGCCGCCGCAGTTGACAATCAGGCCGGCATGGACTTCCCTGGTCCTGTCAGTGAACTGATCGCGAACCATGACACCTGTGATCCTCTTCCCTTCGCCATGGATGAAACCTTCAACGGGAGTATAGTTGGAGACGCATGCACCGTATTCGGCAGCAGATTTGATAAATGCAAGCGTAAGTCGTTCCGGGAATATGCTCTGGTAATCAAAGAAATAGAAGGCATTTCGCAAATCTTCCATCTTCAGGTTTGGTTCCACCCTGATTGTCTTCCTGTGATTGATGAGCCTGTGGTTCTGCAGTTTCTTGCTTTTATCCCATGTATCCTTCTTGTCGTAGGAGAGCACGTCATAGAGGTACATCCCGATGAGCATCTTCCAGATGTTGCCCCTCCACCGCTTGTACATCGGCATAATGAACGGCAGGGGGTATACGAAATTGGGGGCAATGTTGCCGAGGATCCTTCTTTCGCGGAGTGATTCACGCACCAGTTTCAATTCGCCGTTGGCGAGATAACGGAGTCCGCCGTGGATAAGCTTGGATGTGGCTGCAGAGGTGGCGCCGCCGTAGTCCTTTTTCTCGAATAAAGCCACCGACAGGCCGCGTGCTGCGGCTATGTAGGCCACAGCTGCTCCTGTAATCCCTCCACCTATGATTACCAGGTCAAACCGGTCCTGCTTCCCTTCTTCAATATACCTTCTAAGCATCATTGTTCTCCCGTTTTAAAACGCTCCTGTAAGTTAGTCGAAAAAGCCGACAATAATTATGCGGCTGATCAATTCATTGCCGGTATAAAAAAGGTTTCCCCGCTGCGAGTCGTCGCACAGCGGGGAAAGATCCGCGATTATGGCCGGTGGGAAGATACCGGCCCGGAATTCGCGGTACATGGCTTTCATCAGCTACTGGCAGTTTGGCAGTGCTGCCAGTGACAAACCGATGGTAAAATGCCTTCCCGGTTAGATCAGGTCAACCGGCAGCACTGCTTCGCTCTGCGAAACCTATGACCTGAACAGCTTGTATTTTGCGGATACCATCATCAGTGCGGCAAGCAGAACAAACAGACCGATGTTACCGACAAGGAATGCATAGTCCTTCATTGCAAGCAGGAAGAATATGAATACATAAAGGCCTGTAAGGAGACCGCTGATGAGCAGCGTCATCCATCCTTTCTCAAGCAACGACCTGAAGAAGAATGTCAGGAGGCCTATCGTGGCTGCTGCAGAGATGAGATATGCCGGGTTGAAGCCGATATGCTCACTAAGGGCTGTCAAAAGTGAGAAGAACATTATAAGCGCCAGGGCAACCAGCAGATAGTAGAAGATATGGATACGCTGGGTTGACCGCAGTTCAATAATTATCAGCACAAGGAAGGTGAGTGCGATAAACAGCAGTCCGTACTTGGCGCTGCGTTCAGCCTTGGTATAATGATCAGCTTCCATTATAAGGTCAACACCGAAGGCATCATCTGACGGAGCGTAACGCTTCCCCTCCCATACCTGAGGGAAGCTCCTGTTGAGATGGGTGACAACCCAGTTTGCTTTGAAGCCTGCATCAGTCACTTCGCGTTCTGCCGGGAGGAAATTGCCTGTAAATGAGGGTGCATCCCACTTCGAGGAGAGGGCCACCTCTGTATTCCTGCCGACAGGCGAGAATGCCACGCTTCCGCTTCCCCTGAGGCTCAGTCTGAGGCTGAAGGTGCCGCCTGCCTCGGTGAGTTTTGCCGGGTCAATTGCATACGGGAAG
>JAKAXP010000326.1 GCA_021816545.1 Bacteroidota bacterium | reverse complement strand
TCAACGCTGAACCGTAAGGAGGTTACGCTTGAGCTGGCCCGCCAGATGGTAGACAGGCTGGTGAACACACAGCGGAGAGAGATCACGATTGACTACATCCAGAAGGTTGTCTGCGAGTACTACAAGATTCCTGTTGACCAGATGCAGGGGAAGACCCGTAAGAGGGAAATAGTCCAGGCAAGACAGGTTTCAATGTATTTTTCGAAGAACCTTACCAAGGCTTCGCTAGCCAGTATAGGCTCTTCCATCGGAGGAAAGGATCACGCAACAGTCCTGCATGCATGCAAGACAGTAAACAACCTGATTGACACTGACCGTCATTTCAGGAACCAGATAATGGAAATAGAGAAAAAACTTAAAGTATGAAGGCTGATATCAGCAATCTGAAGGAAGAATTTTTCAGGTTATACGGGGACAGGGACAACGAGCCTGTCCTTTTTTATTCGCCCGGAAGGGTAAACCTCATCGGAGAACACACTGACTACAATGGCGGGTATGTTTTCCCCTGTGCACTTGATTTCGGGACTTATCTCATGGTCCGGAGAAGCAGCAGCCAGGAAATAAGGATGAACAGTCTCAATTTCCCGGGTGAGGTGACTGTTCAGGTTGCACTGAACTACATGCCCATTCCGAAGAGCTGGACAAATTACCCGGTAGGTGTCATCAATGAGTTTGCACGGAAGGGTATTGGTGCCCCTGCAATGGAAATGCTTTTCACCGGAGATATCCCCAACGGTGCGGGACTCTCCTCCTCGGCATCGATAGAGATGGTCACTGCCGTAGCGATGAATGAGCTGACAGGCTCCGGGCTTGATATGATGGAAATGGTGAAGATGGGCCAGAAAGCCGAAAACGGATTCGTGGGAATGAACTGCGGCATAATGGACCAGTTTGCAGTGGGATTCGGAAGGAAAGACCATGCCATCAACCTGAACTGTGATTCACTGGATTTCCGCTATGCACCCGTCAACCTGGGCGACAGAAGGCTTATTATAACCAACACAAACAAGCGCAGGGGACTGACCGACTCAAAGTACAATGAACGGCGTTCCGAATGCGAAAAAGCCGTGGAACTTATCTCCGCACACCGGCCGATACGTAACCTGAGTGAACTGACTGTCAATGATCTGTGGATGCTTGACAGCTATATACCCGATCCGGTGGTCCGGAAGAGGGCAAAGCACGTCATAACAGAGAACGGGAGAACCCTTGCGGCTATAAAAGCGCTTGAAAACAATGACATTGAGCTTCTCGGGAAGCTTATGAACGAATCCCACGATTCTCTCTGCAAAGATTATGAGGTGACCGGCGCCGAGCTTGACACGCTTGTATATGAGGGAAGAAAGCTTCCGGGTGTCGTCGGCACAAGGATGACCGGCGCCGGCTTCGGCGGATGCACCGTATCAATTGTGGAATCGAAGCACGCAGATGAGTTCATCAGAAAGCTCGGCGAAACCTACACGGCGAAGACCGGCCTTGTTGCTGATTTTTATCTGCCGGGAATCGGGGATGGAGCCCGTATGATCTAGGCAAGAGGCAAGAGGCAATAGGCAATAGTGTTGACAATGTAAGCTGTAACTACATCATTAGCAGTAATTTCACTACTGCCTACTGCCTACTGCCTACTGCCTGATCAAAGATCACGCACACACCTGAAACCAACAGTGGCGCTCCGGTCATAGCCCGGTGAGACAAGGAGCTGCATCTGTGTGGTTGTCAGTGGCTGAGGCCCCCCTTTGATATACCACCAGCTTGATTCGGGCCTGAACCAGCTTCCTCCCCTGATTATATTGAAGTAGTAGGCACCGTTGCACCAGACATCACCTGTCATCTGCCACACGTTGCCCACGAGGTCGGCCACACCGTAGGGACTCTCCCCTTTCGGGAAGGCATCAACCGGGGTTGGCCTTCCGAAGCCGTTGTTGCATTTCGTGGCATGAAACTCACTGCCCCACGGCCATTCACGGCCGTCAGTACCCTGTGCTGCCAGTTGCCACTCCTCCTCTGTCGGGAGTCGTTTGCCTGCCCAACGTGCATATGCCCTTGCATCCTCAAGACTGACCCATACAACAGGATACCGTTCCTGTCCGCTGACAGGAAGTCCCCTCTCCCAGTGTCTCAGGTAATTGGATGTATCTGAGGGGATATACCTGGAAGCCCTTATGAACTGCAGGTATTCTTCATTGGTGACCGGATATTTATCCATCAGGAAGCTGTCAGGCGAGGCTGTAATCTCCTTCCCGGCGCCCGGGTATGGAACAAACTCATCATTGGCCTTCAGGGTGTACTTTATTGTCGCAGATGGGACCAGCACCATTTCAGGGGGTATCTCTGCATACGGGTCAGTACGTACCTTCTCTGAAACCAGCCATGGCATTCCCTGTACCTGCCTGATGACCCGCTCATCAAGCAATATACCCTCATTGTCAGTCAGTTCTATAACAATCTTTGCCCCGGCAATTCCAAGGAGAGCATCGGTGCTGATAAGTGTATCTGCCGGTGCGCTGATCTTCAGTGGAGGATTTGAGTAGCCCGGTTCTCCCCTGCTTATCAGCAGTGTCCCGTTTACATCTGCAGCTATCCGAAGCCTGCTGCCGCGCAACTCTGTGCCAATAAGCTTCGGAAGCAGGGCGATACAGTCGATTGAGCTCTCCCGGCGGGTGCCGCTGAACGCCTGGCTCCAGCCGGGGACGTCAACAGGTGCCATGAGAGTACCGTTTACAACTGCAGGAGTAAGCTCTTCATGCCGGTAAAGTGATACAAGGTGTTTTCCGGCAGTATCGCCTGAAGCAAATAACGGACCGCTGTAGCCGCGGTTATCCATGTTAAGGACTGTGTATATCTTCTTCTCGCCGGCATTCCAGCTGTTGACATAAACCCTGTCGGCCCCGCTGCTGATGAGAGGTGTCCAGCTGCCGCCGGCAAAGGCAT
>JAKAXP010000325.1 GCA_021816545.1 Bacteroidota bacterium | reverse complement strand
TCGAAAAGGGCATTTGTTGTGAACAGGTCAGGTCTGTCCGGGAAAATTGAGGCTATATGACCGTCATCACCCAGTCCGAGGAGCATCAGGTCAAACTGAGGCAGTCCCCTGTACTCCGGAACGATACTGCTTACAAGCTCCGAATATTGCCTGGCTTCAGCGGCAGGATCATCCTCACCCTTTATCCGGAAGACATTGACATCCGGAATGGGTACATTCTGAAGGAGATTCTCCCAGGCCATCCTGTAATTGCTCTCACCATCCTCAGGAGAAACACAGCGCTCATCACCCCAAAAGACAAGTAGCTTCTCCCAGCTTATCCTTTCAGCGTAGTTTTCAGAGATATAGCGGAAAATGTATTCGGGTGTGGAGCCGCCTGAGAGAGCGATTGTATAGAAATGATCCGGCTCTATACGGTCCAGGTCTTTGATAAGTATTGCCGCAAAGCTTTGAGCCAGGGCTTCGCGCGAAGGGAACACACTGACTGAATGTGACATGATAAACAGTAATCTTGATATAAAGCTAATTATAATTCGCAATAAATACCATCATCAGCCAGATTTTTACATGGATAACGCCAAGTCAGTTCCGGCTCCTCAATCAGGTCATCAGCATTTTCAGGTCCCCATGTTCCAGCCGGATATCCGAAGACAGGTATTGTGCTGTCATTCTTCCATGCCTGCAGGACCGGGTCAAGAAATTTCCAGGCGGCCAGAACGGCATCTGATCTTGTGTAGAGGGTTGAGTCTCCATTCATGCAGTCAAAGATAAGCCTCTCATATGCTTCCGGTATACGTCCGTCAGCAAGGTCAGAGTAGTGAAAATCCATATTTACGTTCCTGACCTTGAATCCTGCTCCTGGTATTTTCATCCCGAACTTCAGCAGTATTCCTTCATCAGGTTGGATCCTTATTATGAGCTGGTTGCACCCATCGCATGAACTGTCGCCTGAAAACAGGTAGTGGGGAGTGGGCTTGAAATGGATAACTGCCTCGGTCACCCGGGTAGGCAGACGCTTGCCGGTCCTGATATAAAACGGCACCCCGCCCCATCTCCAGTTGTCAATGGAGAACTTCAGCGCTGCAAATGTCTCAGTCATTGAGGCCCGGTCAACTCCCTCCTCGTCACGGTAACCATCAAGCCATTCCCCCCTGACATGAGCCCCTGTGTACTGCCCCCTGATAGTCATCTTACCCACTTCCTCAGGTTTAACAGGCCGCAGCGATTCAAACACCTTTACAAGTTCATTCCTTATCGATGTGGAATCAATCGAGGAAGGAGGTTCCATGGCGATAAACCCGACAAGATGCAGCAGGTGATTCTGAATCATGTCACGCAGCGCCCCGGTACCTTCATAATATGAACCGCGCTTCTCAACACCAAGGCTCTCCGATGAGGTTATTTCAACATGATGAACGTAATTCCTGTTCCACAAGGGCTCGAAAATACCGTTCGAGAAACGTGTTACAAGGATATTCTGCACTGTTTCCTTTCCAAGGTAATGATCTATCCGGTACAGTTGGCTCTCATCCCAGTGCCTGAGAAGCAACCTGTTGAGACTGACTGCACTCTCATAGTCATATCCGAACGGTTTTTCAATTATAATCCTTTTCCACCCGTCTCCCTCCATGTTAAGTCCCCGGATTGCAAGGTTATTCGTTATATCGTCATATAGTGCCGGAGGAACAGAAAGGTAAAAAAGTGTGTTGCCGCCAATTCTGAAACCGGCCCTTAACCTTTCCAGTGCCTCTGACAGAGCAGCATAGTCCTCGGGTGCCGAGGGATCAAGAGCCACATAGTGAAAAAAAGATGCAAATCGTGCTGTTGCATCTGCCGGTGAACCTTCCGACTCCTTTTTTACAGTACCAATAACTTCCAGACGGTATGCATCATCAGTAATTAAATTCCTCCCTGTCCCGATGACTGCGAACCTTTCCGGCATAAGATTCTGCCTGAAGAGAGCAAACAGGGCAGGTATGATCTTCCTTACTGCAAGGTCCCCCCTGCCACCAAGTATTACAATTATCTGATTTTCCGGCTTCTTCATCATTTTCTACTGTCAGTACCTTGCGGCTGCCATGACTGCATTTTCTCCCCGGTCACATTCATTTCCAGGGGTATCTCATTTCCGGTAACCGTTAAGTATTAACAAATATAATTAAAGCAATTGACAGTCAGGTTTTGTTCAGGAACTCATATAGAGATGTCAGGCTTAAAGAGTACGTATCGTCTTTATAATACATTAATACCCTGCCATTTACAAAAGTATCACCAATTGGTGTTGTATTATTCAACATATGTATATATTTTAAACATTACCTTATGTGTTTCATTTTATGCTATTTAGATATTTGTGATTGTTGCAATGTTTATATTTTCAACATTGCACGGGTGCAAATTGAATGGACTTCATGTGTTATATATCTGTATTATAGCATTTTAAATGCAATGGCATGCTAATTGGATAGGGGAACACGGATTCAAATAACAGCGAACTACAAATACCTCCGATATGAAAACAAAAGTAATCTTAATGATCTGCCTGCTGGTGCTGCAAACCAGCCTTATTACCGCCGGGATTGAAAGGAATGAACCTCGTGTGAGCGGCATAAATGAAGTCAATGTGGCAGCTGCCCCGGAAACTGAAGCCCTGGCAACCTCATGGATTGAGGCATTCAGGGTGGCAAACCCTGAAGCCAGGGTGAATATTGTCACTCCAGATAAAGCCCTTCCTTCTGATATTCATATTATTACATCCGGTTCGGCTGGTTTCATCAATGATCCCGGGACCTGGAAGATCATTGTCGGCAGGGAAGTAATAGTCCCGGTAATGAACGAATCGGACCCATGTTATTCCTTAATCTCAACCCGTGGCATCTCTCCGGAGGAATTTGCCATGATCATATCTTCCAAAGCAAACCTGACATGGGGCAA
>JAKAXP010000324.1 GCA_021816545.1 Bacteroidota bacterium | reverse complement strand
ATACCTACGAGGCGAAGTTTAAAGCCGGGGAGACAGGCATCATAGATGTAAACAAAGCCCGGGTAAACCTGCTGAACCTCCGGAAGGAAGCTGAATCAAACGAGATTGAAATGCAGGCTCTTCTCGCCGGCCTCGTCAGTCTGAACGGAGGGAAGCCTGTTGAGCTTAACGATACCGTTTACCCGCTCCAGGCATTGCCGGCCGATTTTGAAGAGTGGTATGCCGGGGCTGAACAGAATAACCCGCTCCTCCAGTGGCTGAAACATGAGGTATCGGTAACCCGGAAGGACGAGCAACTCAGCCTGGCGATGGGCCTCCCAAGGCTTCAGGCTGGTTACATGAGTGAAAAAGTCGTTGGGCAGCAGTATCAGGGGATCTACTTCGGGATAGCCATACCGTTGCTTGAAAACAGGAATCAGGTAAAGTATGCAAAGTCCAGGACTGTTGCTGTACAGAGTGCCGAAAATGATGCCAGGGTGCAATTCTACAATAACCTGAAGGCATTACACGCAAGGGCAGTCAGCCTCAGGAAATCACTTGATGATTACCGTCAGAACCTGAAGGTTTACAGCAATAGCTCTCTTTTGCAGAAGGCACTTGACCATGGTGAACTTTCACTTGCAGAATTTTTATATGAACAAACGTTTTATTATGAGAGTTTTAATAAATTAATGGCAACAGAAAAGGAGCTTTATGACACTGTTGCGGAGCTGAACAGGTACAGGTAGTATCCGCCATATGAGTTTACAAAGGTATGGAACACAACCATTCACATGCAAATAATATGAGGTTGGGCAATGCCCTAAAAACGGGCATTGCCATCAACATCGTCTTCATCATTTTTGAGGCGCTTTTCGGGTTTCTCAGCAATTCCATGGCTCTTATTGCAGATGCCGGCCATAACCTGAGTGATGTCCTGGCACTTGTATTTTCATGGATAGCCATCATTTTGTCACAGCGCAAAGCGACACTCAGATATACCTACGGATTACGCCGGTCGACCATACTTGTTTCATTGCTGAATACGATTATCCTGCTGGTGGCTGTTGCATTCATCGTTTATGAAACCGTTGACCGGCTTCGCAACCCGGTAAAGATAGATGCGGGGAATGTGATAATTGTGGCTGCTGTAGGTATAGTGATTAACGGCTTCACTGCCTGGCTCTTCCTTAAGGACCAGAAGCGGGACCTGAACATCCGCAGTGCTTTCGTCCATTTTATTGCTGATACCCTGGTGTCACTGGGGGTGGTTGTTACAGGAGTAATAGTGGCACTTACCGGAATTCAGTGGTTTGACCCTGCTATTTCTTTTGTAATTGTGGGGGTGATTCTTTACAGTTCATATCACCTGCTTATTGATTCTGTGAATCTTGCCCTTGATGCCGTACCTGATCATATTGATCTACAGGATGTAAAGCAATACCTGGAGTCTGTTCCTGAAGTTACGGATGTTCATGATCTTCACATATGGGCGTTGAGCACCACGGAGACTGCTCTCACAGTTCATCTGAAAACAGTTACCCGCACTGACACGGCTTTCATTACCGGGATCCAGCAGCAATTACAGGAACGGTACGGAATAGGGCATGCCACCATTCAGGTGGAGTACGGTGAAACGGCAGGCGCAGTGGAGAACGTTTGCAACTGACCGTACGGGAATCAGAATTGCTGGTAAACACCAAGCCCGAACAGGGCAAAGTCATATTTAGCCGGATCGGAGGGGTCCATTTTCCTGAGAACTGTATCAAGTTCCTGTACTGCCTTTGCATCATTCTGTTTCCTGGTAAGCAGGCCGAGCCGGCGGGCAATGTTACCGCTGTGAACATCAAGCGGGCATGAAAGTTTTGAGGGAGAAATATTCTTCCAGATACCGAAATCGACACCGCAGTCATCCTTCCGTATCATCCACCTGAGGAACATGTTGATGCGCTTGGCAGCTGAACCGGTCATTGGATCGGAAATGTGCTTGCGCGACCTCTCAAGATGAGGCCCGGCAAAGAACTCCTTCTTCAGTTCATGTATGGCAGGCTGGAGGGAATCTGCTGTCTGGTATTTTTCAAAGATGCCTTCCAGGCCGTCTCCGTCCCTGTAGAGATGTTTCAGCCCCTCGATGAACGCCAGGAGGTCATCCGAATTGAATGTACGGTGCACGAAGCCTTCAGCCTTCTTCAGGTCATGCTCATTATGACTCATGATGAAGTCGTAAGGCGATTCTCCCATGAATGCCAGCATGCGCCTGGCATTCTTTAAAATGGAAGTCCGGTTGCCCCATGCTATTGTGGCTGACAGGAAACCGGCAATTTCTATATCCTGCTTATTTGTAAACTGATGAGGAATGCTGATAGGATCACAATCAATGAAAGCAGGTCTGTTATACAGTTCAACCTTTTCATCCAGAAATTCCCTGAGATCTGATTTTACAGTCTTCATCACCCGATTTTCATATCCGCAAAAATATGGAATTATAGTCAGTGTTTTTAATGCTTATTTACAGGATCAATGACTTCCCGGAAGGAGGAAATAAATTGAGGGAAAAAGTGCCTGCCGGACAAAATTTATCTCCGGCAGGCACTTTACAATCATTCCTTGCGTTCAGTATGGCTGATGTTCAGGAAAAAGAAGAACGATGTTAATTTCCCTCTTTCTCTTCCCCCTCATCATTTTCGTCTTCTTCTTTCAGTTGTTCCTTTTTAGTAACCTTACCGGAGTTATCTATAATAAGCTCAGTCTGGTCTTCTCCTTTATTTATAACAAATTCAAAGGCTTTACCGTCGTTCGTTTCGGTTACCTCTGACAATTTGATCTTTGCCCCTGCCGATTCTATGTCAAGAGTGGCTTTTACAGTTGCGGGAAGCTCGCTGGCAGTAACCTGGTACTCAGTTTCCATCCAGTTGCCGGCATTATCAAAATTGGCGGAATATTTTCTGCCACCCATTTTGAATTC
>JAKAXP010000035.1 GCA_021816545.1 Bacteroidota bacterium | reverse complement strand
GTTATTACCCTGTCAAGGCCGATCATTTCCGCAGCATATGCTGCATATGGTCCCGGAACCTCGATCCGCTTTTCAGCGGTTATGCTTATTTCAAAGACAGTCATCGGTAACGCATACACGAGGCTTCCGTCAGTCACAGTGACCTTGTCGCCCAAAGGCATCACAATGGTATCACCAGCGGTCTTGCCCGTGAAGACCGAGCAACCTGCAGCCACCAATACGAGTGCTGCAGCAAGTATGACAGTCATTCTTTTCATCACACTATTATAGATATACGCTGAAACTATTAAAGTTGGTCTCCCGGAATGCCCGTCCGATATTCATCAGTATATCTCCTGCAATAACTGACTCTTCCGAATGAATCCTGAGTGCAATGTCGCCCGAGAGGCCATGGAGGTAAACTCCTGTTATTGCCGCATCACCCGGTTCATATCCCTGGGCTATCAGTGAGGTGATCATGCCTGTAAGTACGTCGCCGCTGCCCCCGGTTGCCATTCCCGGATTGCCGGTACTGTTGAAGAAGACCCTTCCGTCAGGCAGTGCAACCGAGGTATGTGCTCCCTTCAGCACCACCACGCACCTGTGCCTTACGGCGAAGGCAGTCTGTTCCTGCAGAAGCTGGAAATCGGTCTTTTCGGTTCCTGTCAGCCTGCGGAACTCACCCGGATGGGGAGTCAGGACAGTCATCGGCGGAAGCAGGTCAAGCCACTCCCTGTTCCGTGCAATAAGGTTAAGTGCGTCAGCATCAAGAACAAGAGGAACCTGTGCATTCTGGAGCAGGTCCAGGATAGCTTCACCCGTATCCGGGTCGGTTCCTAACCCCGGCCCTGCACCTATGGCGGCATATGGCTCCAGATCAGGAATTACGGTAACGTTTCCCTTTCCCGGGTCCGGTGAAACCATCGCTTCAGGAAGGGCAGCCTGGAGAGCCAGGACCGTTGATGACGGGGTGTGAACCGTCACGAGCCCGGCACCTGTGCGAAGTGCTGCTCCGGCTGAGAGTGTGGCAGCTCCGGCTTTTCCATAGCTGCCGGCTATTAGCAGAACATGTCCGAAGACACCCTTGTGGTCAAACTTGTTCCTCTCCCTGAGAAGGGGTCTTACTGTCTCACGCAATATGTAATGAAATGGCGTTGACATTGAAGAGATTGTATCTGAATGCAATCCGATGTCAATAACTTCCCATTCACCAGTAAAATCACCGTTCCCGGCAAACATGAATGACAGCTTTGGAAACTGGAATGTAATTGTCCTTGAAGCTCTTACAATGCTCTCCCTGTCAGCTGAGGAATTATCCTCGCAGAAAAGGCCAGAAGGCACATCCACTGATATGACAAAGGCCCCTGACGCATTAATCCGGCGGATAACACCGGCAGCGACACCGGCAGGAGGCTTGCGGAGGCCAGTGCCAAAGATTGCATCTATAATTACATCTTCGCGTCCAATGACCGGGAACTGATCCGGATCAGCCAGAATGACCGGCACAATGCCGCTTCTCTCAAGCCGTTCGGTGTTCAGCCTGAACTCGGTGCTGTGTGCCGCACCGGTCTCCACAACAAATACCCTGACCACGTAACCGTCCTCATGCATCAGCCTTGCAAGCACAAGTCCGTCTCCCCCGTTGTTCCCGGTCCCGGCAAGGACGATTATTTTCCTTTCCGGGGCAACAATGTCCTTTACCCGCTGAAAAAGAGTGGTGGCCGCACGCTCCATGAGGCCTGCAGGCGTTACAGGCTCCAGCCGGACTGTGGCGGCGTCTATCTCCCGGATCTCAGCTGATGTGAATATCTTCATAGTATACCGCTTCCTTGTGAGGTTACAAATGTAAAAATATAGACGATTCAAAATTATTCACGGTGCGATTTAATTCAATGACTGAAATTTAAAAAGATTAATATATTTGTCACACTCAGAATAAACCAAACCAACTAATACGGAAAACTATGCTTAAAAACCATCCAAAAGGACTAATTGTTGCCTTCTTCGCCAATATGGGTGAAAGATTTGGCTTTTACACCATGATGGCAATCCTGGTTCTTTTCCTGCAGGCAAGATATGGCCTGTCAGCCGAAAATGCATCAGGAATATACAGCTGGTTCTATTTTGCCATCTATGCCCTTGCCCTTTTCGGGGGTATCCTGGCAGATGCCACAAGCAAGTACAAGGCTGTGATACTTACCGGCATTATTATAATGTTCGGCGGTTACGTTTTTATGGCAATTCCGGGCATGTCTCAGACACTTACCGTAATAGCCCTTTTCACAATTGCTTTCGGGAACGGCCTTTTCAAGGGGAACCTGCAGGCTGTTGTCGGACAGATGTATGATGATCCGAAGTACTCGAAGCTGAGGGATTCGGCATTCATGATTTTCTACATGGGGATTAATATAGGTGCCGTCTTCGCCCCTTATGCAGCAACCGGCATCAGGAACTGGTGGCTGAAGACAAACGGTTTCCTGCATGACGGAAGCCTTCCGGCGCTCTGCCACCAATACATCAACAATACAATGACTGACACTGCCACTTTCCAGCAGCTTGCTGACAAGGCAAATATAGCCGGACCTGTGACCGATCTGGGCGCATTTGCAAACAGTTACCTGGAGGTCTTTTCAAAGGGTTACAACTATGCCTTCGCTATTGCTGCGGTTGCAATGGTCATTTCCCTGCTTGTTTTCGTGACCTTCAAGCACCTGCTTCCCAACAAGGAAAAGGCAGCGAAGGAAACTACCGGTCCGAAAATGGAATTCAAACCATGGGCGCTAATCGGTGCTGCACTGGCAATGGGCCTTACCGCATTTGCACTTTCCTTCCTCGTCAATTACAAGGATGCCCTGGCATACGGCCTCTTCGCCGGTTTTGTAGTATGGATCCTTGTCAGCGCAAAAAGGGAGGAAATGAGCAGGGTATCTGCCCTTATAATGGTATTCTTCGTCGTTATCTTCTTCTGGATGTCATTCCACCAGAACGGCCTTACACTCACCTGGTTCGCCCGTGATTACACAGTGAAGGAAGTGGGTAAGCTTACCTACCTCTTCTTCACCCTGCCATCCCTTCTGGCCGTAGTGTTTTCCGTACTTGGCCTGGTACTGCTTGTTAAAAAGACAAGCCCTGCCAGAACAAGGCTCATCGGCGGAGTCCTTTTTGCTGTTGCCCTTATCTTCGGATACTACTGGCTTACAAGACGGAATGACATGAATCCGATCGCACCGGAAGTTTTCCAGAGCTTCAATCCTCTGTTTGTTGTATCTCTGACCTTCCCGGTGATGGGGTTCTTCGCATGGCTCAATAAAAAGAACATCGAACCTTCCACTCCGAAAAAGATAGGCTTCGGGATGATTATTGCAACCGTTGGTTTCGTTGTAATGCTCCTGTCTTCGGTTAAACTCCCGTCACAGCCTGAACTAGCCGGGGCGCCCGTTGCCGACGCTCTGAGGGTAACCCCGTACTGGCTTATCGGGACGTACCTCATCCTTACGGTGGCCGAGCTTTTCCTCAGCCCGATGGGATTATCATTTGTCTCAAAGGTTGCACCTTCCAGGTTCCAGGGTCTGATGCAGGGCGGATGGCTGCTTGCTACCGCTATCGGGAACAAACTGCTGAGTGTACCCGGGAAACTCTATGACAAAATAGAACTCTGGCAGCTATGGCTTGTATTCATTGCCTGCTGCATTCTTGCCGCAACCTTCATTTTCACTATGATGAAGAGGCTTGAAAATGCAACAAAATGACGGATCACAAGTCACAATAAGGGAGGGCCGCACACGCGGCTCTCTTTTTTTTGCCATTTAATAATTCTTGTCAGCAGCAAAAAAAGATATAAATAATATATTTGTCAGGTTAACCTGATCACAATGAACAGCAGAAAAATGTATGACAGGATCTTTGCGATCTTCGGGACACTGATGGTATTCTTCTATTTCGGCCTTGCAATTTTTGTTCTTACAAGCGAACTCATCAATCTTGACAAAGCCATGAGGATCATACTGGCAGTGCCCCTGTTCGTATATGCGCTCTACAGGGTTTTTGTCTCATACGAAAAGATCAGGGACAGTTTTTTCAGCAGTGATGACCGTGATGAATAATTTGCACAAAACCAAAGGGTAAAGACGGGGGATGGCGGTCTTATTTATCAGGTGGCACAGGCTTTGAAAAGGATTATGCAGGCTTATGGGTAAAATTAACAGCCCCAAGCCCGGCATTGTAAAGAGATATTTATTAATATTGTGGCTCATAGCAAGTTGAAAATCAAAACAACGATGAACAGTGTAAAATCCCTCACGGCAGCAGTGGCCGGAGTGATTGTCATGGCCTCGGTGATCATAATGCCGGCCTGCAAAAACAAGGGTACTGCAGCACTTAAAGAAACGCCAACCTCAGGAAATATCAGGATTGCCGCTGACGATTCCTTTCAACCCATCATTGCGGCGGAACTGGACACTTTCACAGCCCTCTACACCTATGCCCAGATAACCCCCGTCTATATGCCGGAAAATGAACTGGTGGCATTCTTCCTTAATGATTCGGTAAAGGTGATCGTCTCATCCTGGGCGCCGACGGAAGAACAACGAAAAGTACTTCTTGACCTCCAGACAGTGGTACGCACAACAGTAGTGGCCTATGACGCCCTGGCAATAGTTCTGAACCGGAGCAATGCCGATTCACTGCTGACATATAAAAACGTTGAGGATATCTTCACCGGTGCGGTTACCGACTGGAAACAGATCAATCCTTCCTCCAGGCTTGGCCAGATCAATATTGTATTTGACAATGTACGCTCAGGCAACATCAGGTACTTCAGGGAAAAATTCAGCCTTCCCGAGGAGTTGCTTCCCAACTTTTATGCAGTTAAATCAAACCCTGAAGTTATTGACTATGTATCAAAAACCCCGGGAGCCCTTGGCATCGTGAGCGTCAACTGGATCAGTGACGAGGATGATCCCCGCAGCTTCGGGATGCTGAACAAGATTAAGGTGGCTGCCATTTCACAGCCTTACCTTGACCAGTCGTCATTCTATCTCCCCCTTCAGGGGCATATTTATGATAAATCCTATCCCTTTGTGCGTGAGGTAAATATGCATACCAGGGAATCATATACAGGTCTTGGCTCGGGATTTGTATCTTTTGTTGCAGGAGAAAAAGGACAAAGGATAATTTTAAAGTCGGGTCTTGTACCTGCAACGATGCCGATAAGAATTATACAGGTAAAAAATGAGTAACTAAACTTGATAACGATGATTAAGAGAAGCTTTAAACTCGCGTTGCTGCCCGCAGCGGTATTTTGCATGGTCTTTGGCACGGGGCTCAAGGCTCAGACCCTCGATGAGGCAAGGACTTTCACAAAAAATGAACAGTATGACAAAGCAGAGGCACTGTTCCAGCAACTTATTAAAAATGAGCCCGCAAACAGCGCAATCTTTTTCCATTACGGGGAAAACACACTGCTGAACTATTTTGCCGACACGATCTCCAACTCGCTGAATATTGCGATGAAGGAAGCTGCTGACATATTCAACCAGGGTGTTTCTGCCAACGCGGCCGATCCTCTTAACCATATCGGTCTTGCAAAGGTTGCATTCTACAACAATGAGGATGCAAAGGCAGAGGAATTAAGGGTTAAGGCAAGGGGACTGCTGCCGGCCTACAAGAAGGTGGCCAAGATCAAGGATCCCAAAGGTTATGCATATGCCCTGGCCAAAATCGCGGAATCATATATCAGGTTCGAGCAGGTAGACACCGCTAAGGCTCTTCCCTTTATCAGGGAAGCCCTCTCAATTGATCCCAGGAACAGTGAGGTTTATATTATTGCCGGTGACATATACATTCTTGTAAATGACGGTTCAAAAGCAATCAAGAACTATAACCTTGCACAGGACTGGGATCTGAAATCCCCGGCTGCCAACATGAAAATAGGGAGCATATATGTCAAGGGGCGCAACCTCATGGCAGCCATCCCCTACTATGAGCAGGCCATAGCCCTCGACCAGAACTATGCTCCCGCATACAGGGAACTCGGACAGCTCTACTCTATGGCAGGAAGATTCAATGACTCGAAGAAGTATTTTGAAAAGTACCTTGAACTGACCCAGGGCAACATCCCTGCAAAGATCAGGTATGTAAACGCACTGTTCTACGCCAAGGAGTACCAGGAAGTAATCAAGAATGTTGAGGAGATATTCGCGGTTGACCAGTCAAGGACATATATGAACCGTATTGCAGGTTACTCGGCTTATGAGGAGGGCAACTACGCACTTGCCAAACAGTATATGGACAGACTTTTTGCCAACCTCGATGCTGACCGGCTCATAAAGAAAGACTTTATCTACTATGCAAGGATAATTGCAAGGAAAAACCAGAATTATCCAAAGCTTGTCATTGACGCTGACAATGATGCCAGTGAACTGGCGACGCTCCAGGCAAAATATGCAACACTAAAGAGCCCTGCCAAGGAACAGGCCAAAACTGCAATTGACGCACTTCAGGCAAAGGTTGACGGGGCACGTGCCCAGATCAGGCAGGCAGAAGCCGAGTTTGAAAAAGCATTTGAAGCCTATGACAAAGCTGTCGGCTTCAGCGATGAGGAAGACCTTAACCTTCTTTATGAAAAAGGAACAGTACAGTACGGTGCACACATGTATGCTGATGCAGCTGCTACCTGGTCACGCCTCCTTGAAAAGGGAAGAGACAGTGAAAACGACTTTATCCAGGTGGGAAGGGCATATTACCAGGACAAGGCTTTTGACAAGGCTGATGAGGTCTTCACCAAAATGATCGCAAAATATCCTGAAAACCTCCAGGGTTACCTCTGGATGGCAAACACCGCATCTGCAAAGGACCCGGACTCGGAACTGGGACTCGCAAAACCGAGATTTCAGGCTCTTCTTCAGAAGGCAGCCGCTGACTCTGTGAAGAACGTTAAGGAGATGTATGACGCCATCCGTTACCTGGGTTACGAAGCTCTGCAGACCAAGAAATACGATGAGGCCAAAGCCTATTACAACAGGATGATGAACCTTTCTCCTGATTACAGAATCAGGGCTCTCAGCTCTCTCAGCACCATGTACATGACTATGGGTGAATACCCCAAGGCAATTGAGGAAAACAACAAGATACTTGCCATAGAACCGGGCAACGAAGCTGCAAAGTCATCGAACCAGTATATAGCCCAGTTACAGAAGAGCGCCATCCCGAAGGCTCATCCCAATGAGATCACCGGTGTTATTTCGGACGCTTCCGGAGAGCCTATCCCGGGCGCATCTGTAAGGGTGAAGGATACGGCTGCAGAGGCATGGACAAATGCGAGGGGCGAATACAAGTTCGTTATGCCGGAAGCTTCAGAAACTCTTGTCATCAGTGCCAAGGGGTACAAATCAATTGAGATACCGGTTTCAAAGAAGAGGATTTACAACGCAACACTTGACAAGTGAACCGGCGTAAATCATTAGTCTTAAATTTGATCTAATTAGTTTTGACTATTGTAAAAGAAATTGAGAATATTTATTTTTGCCAACTGTTTACTTAAACCAACTAAAGAATACTAAAATGAGTAAAAAAACCAAGTCGTCAAGCGGTGTATGGCAGTCGATCTTTGCACCTCTAGCAATTATTCTTGCATTCATTGTTGCTTATCTTATCTTCACCAGAGTGCTGGGTAACCCGGTAAACTTTGAAGGTGGTAACCCCAAGGGACATCCGCTGCAGGGCAACCTGCTGGGCCTGATGTACAAGGGCGGTATGATTGTGCCTATTCTTATCACCATCGTGATCACCCTTATCATTTATTTCTTTGAAAGGCTTATCACCCTCACAAGGGTTAAAGGAAAAGCAAGACTCAACGTGTTTGTCTCCAATGTTCAGCAGATGCTCGCAGAAGACAGGATCGAGGATGCTATCGTTGCTTGTGACAAGCAGAAAGGTTCACTTGCCAATGTTATGAAAGCAGGTCTCTCACGTTACCGTGCTCTCGAAAATGACAAGGAACTTGAAAAAGACCAGAAGATCACTTCAATGAAACAGGCCATCGAAGAGGCAACAGCTCTCGAGCTCCCGGTTCTCTCAAGGAACATGGTTATCCTCTCAACGATTGCTTCGATCTCAGTGCTTATCGGTCTTATCGGAACGGTTATCGGGATGATCCGCGCATTCGCCGCCCTGGCCCAGTCAGGTGCACCTGATGCCCTCGCCCTCTCAACCGGTATCTCCGAAGCTCTTGTCAACACGGCATTCGGTATAACAGGCTCAACCCTGGCTATCATTTTCTTCAACTGGTTCTCATCAATGATAGACAGCTATGTCTTCAAGATTGATGAGGCTGGCTTCAGTCTGACCCAGACCTTCGCCGCCTCTATCAGAAAATAACTGTCGAATTTATTCTTTTGGTCAGAAAACGAAAGGAATTAAAAGATGCCAAAGATTAAATTAGGACACAAATCGCCACGAATCGACATGACGCCGATGGTGGACCTGTTTACACTGCTGCTCACATTCTTCATTCTGACAGCAACGTTCAGGCCCCAGGAATCGGCACCAGTCGATACACCTTTTTCTGTATCGGAGAAACCGATGATGGATGCCAACGTTATGACAGTGCTCATCGCGAAGGACAACCGGGTATTCTTCAATATTGACAACGGACCGGATACAATCCTGAAATTCCGTCCGAAGGTGCTTACCGAAATGGGCAAGCGATACAATATTGAGTTTACCGAGGATGAACTTCGCCTCTTTGAAAAGACAGGCACAGCAGTAGGCGTTCCGATACAGGATATGAAGAAGTATCTCGCCGCCAGGGATTCCGATGAGAAAATAGCTCTCGAAAAGGGTGTTCCCATCGATTCCACTGACAATCAGCTTGCATTGTGGATCCTCTTCGCCCGCCAGGTTAACCCTGCGGTACAGACGATGATCAAGGGCGATGCTGACGTTGAATTCCCCGTTGTAAGGGAAGTACTGGATATTCTGCAGGATAAGAATGTGAACAGGTTCAACCTGATCACAAATCTGAGGGCAGTTGAAGTAACGGAAGAACAAATAGCAGAATAACATGGCAGACGTACAAGTCCAGGAACAAAGCAAAGGCGGGAAAAAGAAACCAAAAAAAGGTGACGCCCGTGTGGATATGACGCCGATGGTGGACCTCATGAGTCTGCTCATCACGTTTTTTATGCTCACAGCAGCTTTCAGCAAACCGAAGGTCATGGAAATAGTCCTCCCTGAGAAAATCAAGAAGGATGAAAAAGTTGAACCTCCGAAGATCGCTGAAAGCCGTACTCTCAATATTATCCTCGGTCCTGATGACAAAGTCTACTGGTACCCCGGCAAAGCCGACCCGGAAGTGACTATTCTTCAGGAAACCGACTTCAGCGCTACAGGCATCCGTCAGGTCCTCCTTGACAGGAACAGGGCACTGTTCAAAAAGATCGATCAGTTTGAGAAAGACGTTATCGCAGGCAAGATCGATATCAGGCAGGACTCAATGCGGTCAGCAATCAGCCAGCTGAAAAAGGATGATGATACAGGGCCTATCGTTCTTATCAAAGCCTACAAGACATCAAAATACAAGAATTTCGTCGATATAATTGACGAGATGTCAATAGTAGGCATTGCCCGTTACACATTTACTGACATAGACTGGATTGAAGAGAAACTGGTTGTGGACGCTGTCAACAGGGCTACAGCCACCGCTTCAGGTTCAGCACAATAGGGAGGGATATAACATGGCAAAAGAAAAGAAAAGGTACCCGAGCTTTGACGATATAGTATTCGAAGGCCGCAATAAGGAATACGGTGCTTATGAAATCCGCAGGAAATATGCCAGGACTATGGCAATGTCAATGATCATTGGCATAATAGTGGTTTTCTTTGCAGCGTATGTTCCTTATCTCAAAGCCAAGAGTATTGCCCAGATCAAGCAGAGGGACGCCAATGAGGTTATAGCCGAAATGGCCAATGACATCAACCAGGAAGCCGCTGCTCCTCCCCCTCCTCCCCCGCCACCCCCGCCGTCTGAACAGCAGACTGTGGTGAAATACGTGGCACCTGTAATCGTTGATACCATCAAACCCGACGAAGCCTCACAGTTTATGACCGCTGACGACGTGGCAGAAACAGTAGTTGATGCAGAAGTGGTTGAGGTTATCGAACAGGTACAGGAAGAGGTCCAGGAAGAAGCACCGCAGGAAGTGTTCGTAGTGGTTGAAGAGATGCCTTCATTCCCTGGCGGGGACGTTGAACTCTTCAGGTTCATCTATGACAACATCAAGTATCCTGAAATTGCCAAGGAAAACAACATCCAGGGCAAGGTGATACTCCGGTTCTGCGTGACTTACAAGGGAACCGTCGACCAGGTTTCAGTGGTCAGGGGCGTTGACCCGGCTCTCGATGAGGAAGCCATCAGGGTAATCAAGATGCTCCCGCTGTGGAAACCCGGCAAACAGGGCGGTAAACCCGTAAACGTATGGTACAGCGTACCAATCAGCTTCCAGCTCAAGTAACGGGAAACTGATATCAAATAAAAAAGGTGTCTCTGAAGAGGCACCTTTTTTTGTTTCCGGAAAATACACTTTCAGCGGCCGCCAAGCATCATGGTTATGTACCGCTCTGCAAGAGGCGTTTTTTCAAACGGCAGACCACTTACAACTATCAGCATACCCCCTTTCCTTGCCATGTGAAGGACACCGTTGAAACCGTCCTCAAACGCATACTTGAAAATCTCTTCATCAGCAGACCAGGCATCACCTGCCAGGGCTGAGGCCATGGCAGCAGCATCTGCCGGATTACTGCAGTTGAAAAGGTGAATGTCAAAACGGTCTCCGCTGACATCATATGAAGCCCTGAAGGCACCCCTGAGGAACTCGTGTCCAAGCACACTCTCAAGCAGGTAAGTCTCCTGATTCTTCAGAAGCCCCTCTGCAGGAAACAGCTTCAGAAGAGCCGGGAATTCACCCGTACCACCGATATTCGCCGAGATGAGGCCCGCAATCTTAAGCATGGCATCATTCACCTTTGTTGAACCTGAATGACTCATTATCTTGACGTAATAACGGTCACGGTAAAAATGAACCGCCCCTTCCTCGTTGTAACCCTGAACACCGACAGGTATGAATTTGTACCCGGGAGAGCGCTCCATTGAGTAAATGCCAAAGGCCTGAGAGTCATCACCGAAACGGTAAATCTCAGCTTTGATGCTGCTCCTTCCTTTAACATATTCCCTGATATTCAGGTCTGTAAAGCCAAGCATCAGGTATGCATCGGCAGCACCGTTGATGTAATTCCAAAGGTCGCCCGGGGTATAAACAGGGTAATCACTGTTGATTTTGTACCCCTTCAGCTCCGGAAAGAGCTGCTGCCCCTTGATTCCTGTCAGGGAAACACTGAGCAGGGTTGCTATAATTAAGGTTCTTTTCATTTGGGTATTGATTTATGCAAGCAGGTCATATGGTACATTGACCAGTCGTGAGATGTCGGTGATTTTTCCCTTCAGGTCAAACCCACGTATGCATGAGGCGGAGCAATTTTCACATCCGGCGCACGGGTCAGCCTTCACAGCCGTTTCGGCAATGAGTTCAGAGGCCATCGCTGCATTCCTGTAACCGTACGCATACATATAAGCTCTCATGAGTTCAGGTATCGGAAGATTATCAGGGCAGCCCGGTACGCAGTTGCTGCATGCGTTGCAGTATAGCCCCGTGCATGAAGCATCAGCAACCAGTTCAGCTTTTTCCTGTTCTGTCAGGTTTATGTCCCTCATAACTCTGAGGTCTGTCTCAAGCTGGTCAAATGCCGTTATTCCAGGAATGGTGGTATGCACGTTGGGATTCGAGATTACCCATCTGAGTGCAGCCTGCACATTGACAGGCTTCGTCCTCTCCTTGTCAAGCCAGCCTCCGGCCATGGTTTTCATGGCGACAACACCCATACCTGCTGCAGCCGCCTTTTCAATCGCGCTGTTCATTTCAGCAAGGTATGTCTGCCGGTAGTTGTATGATGTAAGAACAACGTCCCAAATCCCGTCTTCAGCCATGGTATTGATCACCAGGGGCTCGTTTTTGTGGGTTGATATCCCGATAAACTTAACCCTGCCATGCTTTTTAAGATCGAGCATGGTTTTAACTATTTCCTTATGTCTTACCATTTCGACACTTTCCGCCGAATGCATGTAGAGGATATCCACATAGTCAAGCTTCAGCCTGCTGAGGCTGAGATTGAACATTGAAAGGAAGCTCTCTGCCGTTGTATCTTTCGAAGGGAGACCGGTACGCGAGTCCACCCCGGAAGGCTTGACCTTCGTGGCTACCACGAATGAATCACGCGGCACGGTGCTGAAGAACCCTCCCAGCATTTCCTCATTTCGCCCGTTCATATAACCGTGTGCCGTATCAAACAGCTTCATTCCACCCTCATGGGCCGCCTTTACAAGTGCACTGTTGTCAGACCTCATTACCCCAAAGCTGACAACAGGCAGCTTCAGACCGGTCTTTCCAAGTGTCCTGTAAATTATTTCTCCGTCATAATTTTTGCCGTTGCCGGCCATCGCCCGGTTGCCAAGCAGCGTGATGCCTGCAGCTCCCGCAAGACCGGATCTGAAAAAGGTTCTCCGTTTCATAGAATAGGTTTGAGGTTTCCGTGATTTCTTTCTTTGTCTTTTCCGCGGCCAGTGTTGATAAATACATTGCGATCATCTCACCGCGCCACCCGATAATGAGCCAATATACAAATATTTTGTCTTATTTTAGTGGAGCTGTCGCGCAGCAACAATTCAGGCACCAATGGGGCGATATATCCACAACCTGATTACAGGCGGCGAGGGACTGAACCTTGACTTTAAGTATTGCATTTCTGATCCGCAGAAGATAGCACGGACTCTGTCTGCATTCTCAAATACACAAGGGGGAAAATTGCTTATCGGGGTAAGGGACAACGGATCACTTGCCGGAGTCAGGTCGGATGAGGAGTATTATATGATTGACGCTGCAGCCACGCTTCACTGTGATCCGCAGGTCACACTCCGTACACGGACCCATACCATAAACGGAAAAACTATCCTGGAGGTCGAAGTACCGAAAAGCGATACGATACCTGTCCGGGCCAGGGACGAACATGGCCGGTGGAGGGCATATTTCAGGCAGAAGGATCAGAACTTCATGGCTGACAGGGTTATACTCCAGGTATGGCGAAGAAGCGGAAAGACGCGTGGCCTGCTGCTAAAATTTGAGGAGACAGAAAACCTGCTGCTTAACCATCTTCGCAGCGAAGGAGGAATTTCAGTCCCCGGATTCCGCACTCTCGCCGGAATAAATTCAAGAAGGGCTGAAAAGATCCTCAGTGATTTTATTCTCTGCGGTTTGATTACCTATGAGGGAAATGAAAGGGGAATATTTTACCGTCTGAGTGACGAGTTTGGGGCAGGCAGGTAGTACACTACTCAATCCTTATTCCTGCAACAAGAATATCATCAGTCTGTGGTGCCTTACCCATCCAGCTTCCCAGGCGCTCTTCCAGCATTTCTTTCTGCCTGCTCATCGGATAGTTCTGGATGTCGAGAATCAGTTTGCGCAGATTTTTCTTAAGGAACTTCCTGCCGGTAGCACCGTTGAACTGATCAGGGTAACCGTCTGTAAAGAGATAATATGATGATTCCTTCTCAAGTTTCCATGTATGCTGGGTGAAGGCATGGTAACCGTCAAGGTGCATTCCCAGGGGTACCCTGTCACCGTAAACAGTCTCCAGGAGATATTTACCGCTTACCTGTGTTCCCTCATTGGGTTTGAACTCTCCTTTATCCCATCTCATCTTCTCATTTTCACTCATCTCCCTGACCCTGAAGCACTGCATGGCTGCTCCGGAAAACTCTATTTTTTTCCCGGACCTGTCAATTGCCAGGAGCGAAATGTCAATCCCCTCATGATTTGCTTCGCCGCCGGGAAGTGAACTGAAGGTATCTGCAAGCCTGATACGGAATTCATGAAGCATCTCTGATGTTGTCATTGAACCCGGCCTGTCGGTAATCTCATCAAGAAAACAGAGTGCCATCACGGTTCTGAGTGCCGAGGGAACACCGTGCCCGGTGCT
>JAKAXP010000034.1 GCA_021816545.1 Bacteroidota bacterium | reverse complement strand
TCCCGTAAAAAAAAGAAAGACAGTGTTAACCTGTCTTTCCGTGTCAGTAAATTGAGAGGCTGTCCCTGGTGTGCAGCCTCTGTCTTTTTTGTTTCAGAAAAAAGGCTGCCCTCACCGGACAGCCTCCACTGTTTAGTTCCTAGTATCTCGGTTCACGGTCCTTGTCGCGGAAATCACGACGGGGCCTGAAAGGCTTCTTCTCTGCCTTGGGCTCAGACCTCTTAACGATGATCTGACTGCCATCGAGCTCTGAATTGTTAAGTTTTTCGATAGCTTCATAACCGGCACGGTCATCAGCCATCTCTACGAAACCGTAACGCTTCGAAAAGCCGGTTTCACGGTCCATGATAACTTTGGCGGAGACAACCTCCCCAAATTTGCTGAAAAGTTCCTGAAGGTCTTCTGCTTTGGTAACAGAACTCAGCTTGGCTACAAAAATGTTCATTTGAAAATAAATTAAACTGTTAATAAAGAATTAGTTAACTGACTGATTATGAGCGGAACACTTAAAATCTCCACACAAATACAAGTCAGCTGATACAAAGGTATTTAAATAATTTTAACATTTCCAAATTAATTTAATTAATCGGAGCGTCAGTAATGGAATTAATTACCTAAAAAATATCATTTTGCCACGGGTGTATCCATCCATTCCTCCAGCTTCGTCAGAACAGCATTCTTCTGTTCTTCCGGAAGGTTTCCGATACGCGTACGGTGTGAACCTCCCTCCCTGACAATCTTCAGACACTTTTTATTTCCTCCGGGGTCTGCTGCCGATGCAGACCAGGGGTCAAACTGGCCGTAAAGGAAAATGAAGTTTTCAGCTTTGTTCCTGATGAAATCACTGACATTCTTTCCGAATTCATAGTTGTATATATAATCCGGACCAACCGGTGCAGAAAAAATAAACTCCGGTTTATCCCCGTTATGGGCGTACCTGAGGAGGCCGTCAAACTTGTCAAAGTCATAACCGTAATAACCGATTTCAGTCATTGCCTGGTAAAAGAAGGGCTCGAAGTATGCCAGGCCCTGGTCAGCAAAGTACCGTGGATCTCCCACTCCCACGAAATGCCGGAAAACCTGTTCATTGCTGCCCTCAAGTGGTATTGAGTCACATGGAATGGTTCCCCACTGCCAGAATGCAAATTCGTACTCGAGCACGGTCATTTCATAGGCAACTTCCGGTCCTCCTACCCTTGTAAAGGTCCAGTCCCGTTTTTCTGCCATGTCCATGAACATTGGATAAAGTGTGTCGAACTTTTCGAGCACAAGTTTCTGGAACCTGAAAACCCTGTCGCGGCATTCAGCAGTGCCGACGTTCTCAAGGAAGGGTTCCATCCTCTCGTCCTCCGGCCCGAAGTTGAGAGGTGCCACGTAGGGAACGCTGACATCAACATCATCAGGGTAATAATACCTGTGAAACATTACTGTCTGCCCCCCCTTGCTGATACCAGTTGTTGCCCACTTTCCGGTGAAAACAGGTTTGAACAGCTCAATTATCCGATGGTGATCGGTAGCTGCCTGCCAGGTTGTGAGATACTCCCATCCGGCGGAATCGGGCCTCGATTCTTCAAAATACCTGTGCTCAATCCTGATAAAGTTGGCGTTCAGCAGTGTTGCAAGCTCATTGCGCCCCCCCCTGGCGCCGTATCCTTCAGTCTCAACCACAACCGGCCTGTCAGCGCCGGCATAGTAAAGGAAGACCTGCTGGGTGAACTGCGGTCCGTCAGGGTTTCGGTGGTCAACCGGTTGCCGCAGCCTTATCTCCCACGCTCCGCTGAAGGCAGAGTCAGCCTCGATACTGAAAATTGTATCGGCTGGAAGCGTGGCAAGACGCTCCTCAATCGTCATGATTTTCTTTGAGCATCCTGCTCCGAGGATGAATGCAATAGCAATAACAATAAATCTCACTTTTGACATCACTTTAATTTATTTGGAAGATTTGTTACCTCCGCGGGTCAGCGGTTTCGTTTTGTTTCTCAGCCATTTCTGCAGTTCCGGTTCGAGATGCTTACCAAGCAACCCGTACACGCGCTCATGGTAATCATTGAGCCATTTAAGCTCGCTGTCATCCATGAGTGAAATATCTATAAGCTCGTGGTCAATATAACATAACGTCACTGTCTCAAACTTCAGGAAACTGCCGTATTCAGACTCCCGGTCCTCAATGCATACGAGAAGGTTTTCAGTCCTGAAACCGTTTAATCCCGGCCTGTAGAATGCCGGTTCGTCGGATATGACCATGCCCGGTTCCAGGCTTGTCCTCATATCTCCGGTGACTCCTGAGCCGATAGTCTGAGGCCCTTCATGCACGTTAAGGAAACTGCCAACCCCGTGTCCTGTGCCGTGACCGTAGTTCATATGATTATCCCACAGCGGCTTACGGGCAAGAATGTCAAGCTGGTAACCTTTTGTGCCCCTGGGGAAGCAGGCCATGGCAAGGTCAATCGTGCCTCTCAGCGCAAGGGTGAAATCCTTTTTCATCGTTGCATCAGGTTTACCCAGTGCAACAGTCCTGGTTATGTCGGTTGTACCTCCATAGTATTGTCCTCCTGAATCGAGGAGGAAAATCCCGCTTTTTTCCAGCGCTGCATCTGTTGATGCATCGGGCACATAATGAGGCAGTGCGGCATGGGCGTTATACGCGGCAATTGTACTGAACGACGGCCCGGTGCACCCTTCGAGTTCTCCTCTCATTGTATCAATCCTGGCCGCAGCACTGGTCTCCGTCACAGGCTCTTTCCCCACGGCCTTTTCCAGCCAGTGGAAAAACCGGGTAAGGACAACCCCGTCCTGCACCATCACCTTCCTCAGGTTCTTAAGCTCGGTGCTGTTTTTGACGGCTTTCATCCTCGTCGGTATACTCAGATCCTCAATTCTTTTTATCCGTCCGGGAACAGACTTCAGAAGTGAGGCAGAAGTCGTTGAGGGAGAGAACATCAGAACTGATCCCTCCTCAAGGTGAGCCAGCACTGAATTCACCGAGTCATATGGAAGCAGCACAACACCGTCCCTGTCAAGCGATGCCCTTACCGGTCCGGGTATTTTTTCCTCATTGGCAAAGAAGATCACCTGGTCACGGCTTATTATGGCAAAGGAAAGGAGCAGCGGACAATATTTCACATCGTCACCCCTCAGGTTGAGGAGCCACATTATATCGTCAGTTGCCGTAAGCAGCTGGTAATCGGCCTTCATGTTTACCATCACTTCCCTGACGCGATCAATCTTCTCTTTCCTGGTCAGCCCGGCATATCTGACATCAAGTTCAAAAGCCTCGCCGGACGGCATGGCAGGTCTGTCGTTCCAGACAGGTGTAATCAGGTCAGTCTTCAGGTTGAGGCTGGCGCCGGCCTCCTTCATGGAAGACACCAGCAGTCTCATTATCCCTGCCGAGATGAGGCGACCGTCAACACCTACCTTCCATCCCTTCCGCACCTTCTCCTTCAGCCAGTCAATATGCTCAGGGGTATGCGGCACCTTCAGCCTGACCAGCTCAAATCCTGAACCGGCAAGTTGCTCCTCAGCCTGGATAAAGTAGCGGCTGTCGGTCCAAAGGCCGGCAAAAGTCCTGGTAATGATAACGTTCCCGGCTGAGCCGGTGAATCCGGTAAGCCACCTGATAACCCGCCAGTGATCAGGTACATACTCCCCGAGATGCGGATCTGAAGAGGGAACAATAAGTGCGTCCAGCTTCTTTTTCCTCATCATGGCCCGCACTCCGGCGAGCCTTTTAACGTGTACATTGGCAGCCATAATGATGATAGTCAGTTATTTTATTTTTCAAAGAAACTTTTGGTCCAGAAGCTGTTGCCCTCTTTTGTCATGAAGATCCTCTTGGGCCCGCCCCAGCCGTGACGTTCACCCGGATATATCATCATCTCGAAAGGCTTGTCAAGATCCTGGAGTGTTGTGACAAGCCATATAGTGTTCTGCATATGGACATTGTCATCCATGTCTCCGTGGCGTATAAGGAGTTTTCCCTTAAGTGACGCAGCGTGAGTGATTGCTGATCCGCTCTTATATCCTTCAGGATTGCTTTCAGGCGTATCCATATAGCGCTCAGTATATACATTATCGTAGAGACGCCAGTCGGTGACCGAATAGTCAGCTATGCCGTGGGTCCAGTAGTCTGCACCTGCCGTAAGGGCCATGCATGTCACGTACCCGCCGTATGATCCGCCGGTGATACCCATCCTTGAGGCATCAGCCCAGGGCTGCTGACGCAGCCACCTGACTGCATCTGAATAATCTGACATCTCCCATTTGCCAAGGGAACGGTGCATGTAATCAAGTCCCTTCTTGCCAAAGGTGCCTGAACCACGGTGATCAACATTGATTGTCACTATACCGTTTTCTGCATACCAACGTGGCTGGAGGCCCTGCCACCTGTTCCTGATGCTGCCTGCATCCGGTCCTCCGTAAATTGTAAATACAACAGGGTACTTCTTCGAAGGATCGAAGTTTACCGGATAGGTTATCAGGGCCGGCATATCAAACAGGCCGTCGGAGGTTTTTATTCTTACAAGCTCATTTTTCTGGTGTTTTGCAGCATCATATTCAGGTATCACCTCTCTGTGAACTGTACGCACCACCCTCCCCTTTTTGTCAAGCAGGTTAATGCCGCCCGGATCACTTATGCTGCTCCAAGTATCCAGGAAGTATGAGCCTCCGGGAGAAACGGATGCAGTATGTGAGCCTTCACCGGAAGTGACCTGCAGCAGCTTCGTACCGTCAAGCTTTACCCTGTACAGATGGCTCCCGAGCGGATCAGCTCCTGTGCCGTGGAAATACACTTCCTTTTTTGCCTCATCCACCTTTACCAGTTCAGTGACCTTCCAGTCAAAGTTTGTAATCTGTGATTTCAACGCACCATCCCATCCGTAGTAATAGAGATTGTACCAGTTGTTACGGTAGCTCCTGACAATGAAACCGCTTCCGTCATTCATGACGTAGATATCTTCAAAGAAGTCGACCCAGGTTGGCCGGCTCTCACTGTAAACTTCTGAAAAATCACCTGTTGTCACATCGGCCAATATGAATTTCATTTCATTCTGGTCACGGTTGAGAACCTGAATCATCAGCTTCCTGCTGTCAGGAGTCCAGGAGGGCCATGCTATATACTGGTCAGTATTTTCATCCGTCTTCACCCAGGTGGTCTTGCCTGTTGACAGCTCTGCGATACCCATTTTAACCTTCGGGTTGGGATCTCCGGGTTTGGGATAAGGGGTAATCTCGAGCCTGCCGTGTATACCGTCAGTGGTCTCCAGGGCATTGAGGTAATAAAGCGGGACAGGGGTATCATCGGTACGGAGGTAAGCGATCCGGGTTGCATCTGGAGACCACCAGAAAGCGGCATACCTCGAAGCCCTTCCGAGTATCTCTTCCATATAGACCCACGATGCCCAGCCATTGTATATTTTATCGGTTGCGTCGAAGGTGAGCCGGGTCTCCCGGCCAAGATCAAGGTCATACACATACAGGTCCTTGTTCCTTGTATAGGCCAGCTTCCTGTCGCCCGGGGCGAACCTTGCATTCATCTCACTTTCCGGGCCCGAGGTCAGCTTGCGCCCCTCACGCTGAGCGAAGGAATAATACCACAGGTCATTGTTGCGGGAGATAACCAATGCCTGCATATCTGATGATACAGCCATGTCAGGACCGGGCTGAACGCCCTCAGGAAGGATGCCCCTGAGCTTCTCCATATCGCTCACATAGTCAGTGACCACTACTGATTTACCGGTCTTGCAGTCATATTCCGAGATTACCGGCTTACCGTCATCGCCTATGGTCCTGATCAGCATGCGGGTATCATCAATCCATCTTACAAGCCCCGGCTGCATACCGGTCATACCCGGCCTCTGGCCTGCGGCAGAAAAGGAGATCAACAGCAACAGTGTGATCAGAAAGGTGGTACAAAATTTTCTCATGGTATGGGAATTTCTGTTAGTGCAATAATGTTGAGTTAACAAATATAGTAAACTTAAAACCTTGTGCGTTGCAAGATGCCGGACAACACAATTGACAAACGGCTCCATATATTCTTATCTTTACAACCGCAATTGAGCAAAATGGGGATCAGGGGAGAAAAGTCCGGCCGGGAAGAATGGATGAAGCTTGACAATGCAGCCAAGATCTATCCTGCCATAACAGGTTCTGAACTTACGGGGGTATTCCGTATAAGTGTGCATCTTACAGCACCGGTAGTTCTGCCTGCGCTGATGAAAGCCTCGGAGGAGACCTCGAAGCTTTTCCCGCTCTTCAGCGTTGAGTTATGCAAGGGATTCTTCTGGTATTTCCTGGAATACAATGGCAAAACGCCAAGGGTCCTGGCTGACAAAGGAACGCGCTGTCAGCCTTTCCCCCGCACAATGAACGGCGAGCTTCTTTACAGGATTCTGGTACATTCCAATACGATTTCAGTTGAGTTCTTTCATATAATTACCGACGGTGGTGGCGGGATCTTTTTTCTCAAAACTCTCCTCAATAATTACTTCCGCCATGCTGCCGGCATAACGGAGATCCCCTTTCCCGAAGTAAAGGAGGGTCCCGGGCCAGGCAGCAGTGAGGATCTCTTCTCCAGGCATTATGGAAAGGGAATGCCGAGTCCTGCCGTACTTCCGCGGGCATGGCACCTGCCTTACAGGCTCAGGGAAATTCCGCGGTTCAGGGTTACCGAGTTTGAGGTGCCGGCAGAGAGGCTGGCAGCCATCTCGAGAGAGGCCGGGAGTACTGTGACGGAATACCTCGCCGCCACTATGATGTTTGTACTCCAGGAGATCAGAACCGCTGAAGGAAAAGGCTCTCCTCATATACGGGTTCAGGTTCCGTTTGACCTCCGCAGAAGGTATGAGGCCAATACCCTCCGCAACTTTTCACTTTTTGCAATGCCTGCAATAGACGTCAGGATGGGGCATTACACATTCGAAGAGGTCCTTCGCGAAGTAAAAATGACTATCCAGATGATGACTGACGAGAAGAGGATAAGACAGGTCATCAGCAGGAACGTTTCCAAGGAGAAAAACCCCCTGATCCGGATTATTCCGCTCTTCATCAAGAGCCCGGTGCTCCGTATAGCCTATAACAGGTTCGGCCCCAGCCAGTTCACGTCAATTATAACGAATATGGGCAGGGTGACACCGACAGGACCTGCGGCCGCCCTGATGCAGGCAATGTCAGTCACCCCTCCTCCCCCTCACAGGGATATCAAGATCACGGCGGGACTCATAACCCTGGGAATAAACTCAATAATCACCTTCGGCTCACTTACCGGAAACACCGGGCTTGAAAAAGGATTTGTCAAACATTTAACCGCGGCCGGACTTCCGGTTAAGATCCGCACCAACGAACAGTATCACAGCCATGTCAATTTGTAAACACTGCGGCGCAGACCTCGGAGAGGGTAACGATAAATGTCCACTCTGTGAACCGCCTGAAGGGAGGTCCGGAAGGATCGCCTCCGCCTATGACCTTTTCAGGTTGTCAAGGATAGAGAACACCAGGCACCTTTATGAAATAACCATGCTCCTCCTGGTCTCCGGAGTGATAATCACAATGGCCATTGATGCAGTATTCGGGAAAGGTTTTGGCTGGTCACTCATGACAACAACCTCACTTGGATACCTCATTGTCTTCCTCTCCTCCCTTTACCTTCTGAGGAAGAGACCTTACCTTGTCATTTCTTTTGCCACTGCCGCCACCCTTGTATTCCTGTGGCTCCTCGATATTCTGACAGGCCACACCGGCTGGTTCAGGGCCATCGCATGCCCTCTGACCGTTGCTTGCGCGCTGCTTACCGCGGCTGTCCTGTTCCTTAATTCACTGAGCAGGTACCGTGGACTGAACCTCCTGGCAACAATCCTTATCGCCCTGGCCCTCTTCGTGCTTGTCACAGAGTACCTGACAGACAAGCTTGTAACTTCGGCCTACAGGCCGCAGTGGTCAGTAGTCACAGCCGCCTCACTCACCATAATAGCCATGTTCTTTATCTTTATCCATTACCGGATGAAGAGGGGAAGAAGCCTCGGCCGGCTGTTCCATATCTGAACCGGACTCCGTACGTCACCTGTTCACTTCCTGCGGCTGCAAAAAGTCACTGCGCTGAACAGGACTGGGCTGCGGCTGCAAAAAGTCACCGCGCTGAACAGGACTGGGCCGCGGCTGCATAATACACCGCCAGAAACAAGCCTCTGCTGCCTCTACAACATTCTCTGCGGCGGTACCGGATGCTGATATTTGAAATATATTTACATTTTAAACCTTTCCTATGAAGAGATTCCTGATCACCTCACTGGCTGCTGTTGCCATCACACTGACCCTCTCATCCCAGGAGATCATGTCACCTGAACAGTACCTCGGCTACAAGCCCGGGAAACAGTTTACACTTCAGCATGTGCTTACCTCCTATTTCAGGTATGCGGCGGAGGCTTCACCCTATGCAGAATATGTCCCCTACGGCGAGACATGGGAAGGAAGGACGCTGGGTGTATGCATAGTATCATCACCGGAGAACCTGGCAAAACTTGAACAGATCAGAATGTCCAACCTGCAGCGGGCAGGCTTCGCGGAAGGCAAGCCCGGGACGGACCCTGTTCCCATCATCTGGCTCGCATACAGTGTTCACGGTTCAGAACCGGCGGGAGCCGAAGCATCAATGCAGGTGCTTTACACACTTGTAACACAGGCATGGGAAGGATCAGCCGAATGGCTGAAGAAGATGGTTATCATCATTGATCCCTGTCAGAACCCCGACGGTCGCGATCTCTTCACATCCAGGTACATGAGAGCACAGGGATGGCCCCCGAACAGCAATCCCGACGCCTGGGAACACAACCAGGGATGGCCTTCGGCAAGGGTGAACCATTATCTCTTCGACCTGAACCGCGACTGGAGCTGGCACGTGCAGAAGGAGACAAAGGCACGCATGAAGCTATATAACAGCTACATGCCCCAGGTACATGCCGATTTCCACGAGATGGGTTCCGGCAGCACCTATTTCTTCCCGCCCGGGGCAGAACCGTGGCATGAGGTCATAACCCCGTGGCAGAAGGAGTTCCACTCACTCACAGGGAAAAAGAGTGCTGAACTGTTCAACTCCCGGTTCAGGCTTTATTATACAAAAGACAATTTTGATCTTTTCTGCCCCAGCTTCGGGGATACCTGGCCGCTCTTCAACGGTGCAATGGGATTCACCTTTGAACAGGGAGGCGGGGCACAGGCCGGGCTCTCTCTGGCCCGTAATGAAACGGATACACTGACATTTGAGGAACGGGTGAACGGACACTTCCTTGCATCTATGGCAGTTGTGGCCACGGCAGCGGAAAACCGCGAGAAACTCATGAAAAACTTCTACGAATTCTTCAGCAACGCAGCCTCTAAACCCTCCTTCAGATACAAAACTGTTATAATCAAGGGAACAGCGGATGCAGCGTCAATGGAATCGTTGAAAAGAATGCTTGAGAGCAATCAGGTAAGGTACGCTTCTCCCAGGATCACCGGCAAAAAACTCGCGGCATATGATTACAGGCTCGACAGGGAGGGAAGTGTCACCCTTGACAGCAATGATGTAATTATAAGTGCGTATCAGCCTCAGGGGAGGCTGATGCAAGTGTTCTTTGAGCCTGATTCCCGTTCTTCTGATTCAATAAGCTATGACCTGACAGCCTGGGCGCTCCCCTATGTCTACAACATCGAAGCCTATGCCACGGAGGAAAAGCTTCCGGAGGCCGATAGGCCCGAAGCCGGAAAGGAAAAGCTCCCGGAAGCAGGCAAGGCAGAAGTTCCCGGAAAGACTGAAGCTGCATCAACAGCTGATTCAGCCAGAGCTTACGCATATGCTGCTTCGATGACCGGGTTCAGCGAGCTGAAATTCATGGCACAGCTCTTTAAGGCAGGACTCAAAGTACGTTATACCCTGCATCCTTTCACGGCGGAAGGAAAAACCTACACCAGGGGTTCGGTGATTGTTGCCCGCGGTGACAATATGAATGTGCCTCAGTTTGACACAAAGGTAAGGGCAGCGGCCACAGCCGGCGGTGCAAGGCCGGTTGCCCTCAGCACCGGACTGGTGACAGCCGGCAAGGACCTCGGTTCTGATTACGATCCGCTCCGCAAAGGACCGAAGGTTGCGCTGGCAGGAGGTGAAGGCACATCACAGGCATTCGGGGAAATATGGTTCTTCCTGGAAAGGGAACTTGAATATCCTGTCACCGTGATAGACGTTTCTGACCTGAAAAACACCGACCTCTCCGCGTATGACGTACTGATCCTTCCCGGCGGTTCACTGACCGAGGCAAAGGATAAAATCATGGCTTACGTGAACGGAGGCGGCAGGGTCATTGCAATGGACAGCGCCATCGCCCTGTTCAGGGCCGAAAAAACCACCGCGCTGGGCAAGGCATACGAGGCAAAGGATGCTGAAGAAAAGAAAACTGTCAAACCCACTTTTGCCGACACCACAATGCTTAAACGATACGATGACCAGAGGCGAAATTCAGCTGCTGAAAGGTCTGCAGGTGCAATCTTCAGGGTGAAACTCGATGATACACACCCCTATGCCTTCGGTATGGGCAGAGAGTGGTTCCTGATGAAGCGAAACGAGGGACTGCCGTTCCTTGAGAAAGGGTTCAACATTGGCTATGTTACTGACAGTAATCCCGTTGCCGGCTTCGCCGGATACAAATACAGACAGAAAATCAAAAATACAGGAGTGATTGCCTCTGAAACAATCGGAAAGGGAACAGTGGTATATATCTCAGAAGATCCGTACTTCAGGGCTTACTGGAAAAGCGGAAGGGTCCTGCTTGGAAATCTTATCCTCAGGTAAACTCTGACCGGGAGTACGACGCTTCTCTTTTTTCTTCCATATTAATGACTAAATTTAACTGCTTAACCTGATTGAAGCGGATGCAGACTCTACTTGAAAGATTTCTCGGATATGCCAGGTTTGAGACAAAGCCTGATGATACAAATCCTCAATCTCCCTCATCGTTAAGCCAGATGCTTTTTGCGGAACGGCTTGCCGATGAGCTTGAACATATAGGGTTGAAAGAGGTCACACTTGACGGCAACGGGTACCTGATGGCAACCCTGCCTGCCAACTGTGACCATCCCGGACCGGTGATAGGTTTTATTGCCCATATGGACACGAGTCCCGAAGCTCCCTCAGCTGACATAAATCCTCTTGTGCATCCGGTATATGACGGAAAGGAAATAGTACTCAATGCGGAAAGGAACATTATCCTCTCTCCTGCTGAATTCCCCGAGCTCTCAAAATATATCGGGCAGACGCTTATAACAACGGACGGCACCACGCTGCTTGGTGCTGATGACAAGGCAGGTATAGCCGAGATAGTTACTGCCTGTGAACATCTCATCTCAAACCCCTCACTTAAACATGGGAAGATCAGGATAGCATTCACACCTGACGAGGAGATTGGCAGGGGGGCTGACAACTTTGACGTCAGGAGATTCGGGGCTGAATATGCCTATACCCTTGACGGCGGAGGGATCGGCGAACTTGAATATGAAAACTTCAATGCTGCGGCTGCAACTGTTACGGTCAGGGGACGGAGCGTCCATCCGGGTACGGCTAAGGATGCAATGATCAACTCAATCATGGTGTCAGGAGTGTTTGACAGCCTTCTCCCCCCTAAGGAGAGGCCGGAACATACGAGCGGATACGAGGGATTCTTCCACCTGTATGACATCAGGGGAGGTGTGGAGGAGACTGTAATGAAATACATTATCAGGGACCATGACCCTCTGAAATTCAGTGACCGCAAAAGGATACTCACCGAGGCGGCAGAAAAAACCAGGGGAAGGTTTGCAGGTGCTGTTGTGGATATCGCGATGCGTGACCAGTACTTTAACATGAAGGAAATAATAGAGGCAAATTATCATATTATTGAGGCTGCAGTTGAGGCATACCGCAAGGCCGGCATTGAACCGGTCATAAAACCCGTAAGGGGCGGCACCGATGGCTCCAGGCTGTCGTTCATGGGGCTCCCCTGCCCGAACCTTTTCACTGGCGGACACAACTACCACGGCAGGTATGAGTTTATCCCGCTGCAATCAATGGAAAAGGCTGTTGAGGTTATTGTAAACCTGTGCACATCATCTAATAAGACCACAAAATGAAAAAACTTTTTCTTCCCCTGGCAGTAATGGCACTTCTGGCCGCATCCTGCTCCGGCGACCGTGCGTTTGAAAGAGCATCTGCAACAATTACAGCTGAGGAACTGCGTGATTATACACGCATTCTCGGAGCCGACAGTATGATGGGAAGGAAACCGTTCACTCCGGGTGAGGCCATCACAGTCAACTACCTTGCCGGTGAACTTGAAAAGATCGGTTTCACCCCTGCCTTCGGCAACAGCTGGTTCCAGGAGGTACCTATGGTGGAGATAACAACGGTGGTGCAGGGACCGGCGGTAATTACTGCGGCAGGCAGAAGACTTGAGTTCACGGCGCCTGATGAGATAGCCGTTGAATCACCTTCCATGAAGGAATACGTTGAACTGGTTGACATACCCATGGTCTTCTGCGGGTTCGGCATAGTTGCCCGGGAATACGGGTGGAATGATTATGCCGGTGTGGATGTAAGGGGAAAATGTGCCGTGGTGCTAGTGAACGACCCCGGTCTCTATACAGGCGATACCACTCTTTTTAAAGGAAAAACCATGACTTACTATGGCCGCTGGACTTACAAGTACGAGGAAGCTGCCAGGCAGGGTGCCGCTGCGATACTTATCATCCATGAGACAGTAGGTGCCGGTTATGACTTTTCGATACCGCGCAAGAGCTCAATATCGCCAGGGCTCTACCAGGAACCGGCAGAGGGTGATCCGGAACCGTGTCCCGTGACCGGATGGCTCAGCGCCGGTGCCGCATCGGAACTTTTCGGTGCGCTTGGATATGATGTTGAGAAACTTTGCACTGACGCCTGTATCAGGGGTTATAGAGGATTCAATACCGGAGCCTCCTTATCCCTGAAACTGGCCAACATCCATGTAAAAAACACTTCTCTTAACGTGGCAGGCATCCTTCCGGGAAGTACCCGCCCTGAAGAGGCTATAGTCATCTCCGCTCACTGGGATCATTTCGGCATTGGTGAGACTGAAAACGGCGACTCTATCTACAACGGTGCAGTTGATAACGGTACCACAATGGCCTGGGCATTTGAGATCGGAGAGGCATTCGCCTCCATGAAGCAGAGACCGGAAAGATCTGTGATCCTGTTCTTTCCCACCGCTGAAGAACAGGGTTTGCTTGGTTCGTCATGGTTTGCCGCCAACCCTCCCGTAAGTCGCAACAATCTTGTTGCCTGCTTCAACAATGACATGCTTCTTCCCATCGGAAGGATGAAGGATGTTATGGTTACAGGTTACGGCCAGTCGGACCTTGATGACATGCTTGCCGAAGCCGCCATGAAGCAGGACAGGTACATACTTCCGGACCCGCATCCTGAGACAGGTATGTATTTCCGGTCTGACCACTTCCCCTTTGCGCGCATCGGGGTGCCTGCCCTCTTTGCAAGAGGCAACTGTGACAGCAGGGAATACGGTAAGGAATGGGCTGCGGAGCAGGAAAGGGATTATCTTAAAAATAAATACCATAAGCCAGCCGACAACTACTACCCGGAAATGAACTTTGATGGCATAGTTGAAGATGCACAGTCCATTTTTGATGTAGCATACCGCATTGTCAACAGTGATATCAAACCAGGCTGGAAAACCGGGTCTGAGTTTGCAAACATCAGATAAACTGACTAATATCATTTGTTAGCACGTTATTCAGCCATATATTTCCGCATTTATTGTTATTTTTATAACAGTGTTATTTTATTCACATATAATTTCTATATTTGCACTGCCATATTTAACAAAGTATATCCAGGAAACAGAAGAAAAATGAAATTGGAAGAGATTTGTGCTACATTGAACGGAGAACTGGTTTGCGGCAGTGACAAGGCTTACCGTGAGGTCACTCATGCCTTTGCATCAGACCTCATGAGCGATGTGCTGACCGTCAACTGCAATAACCTGCTTCTGATAACTGGCCTGGCTAACATGCAGACTATTCGAACGGCGGAAATGTCTGACATTGACTGCATACTTAGATCGGA
>JAKAXP010000033.1 GCA_021816545.1 Bacteroidota bacterium | reverse complement strand
CCGTTAAGGCTGCGCACCAGTGAGTCGGCATTGATCCACGGAGCTGCAAATGTCTGAAACGGTATTGTGTAGCCGACCCCGATGTTGACAGCATAGAGTTCTCCGGCAATTCCCGTTGCCGGGTAGAAGAGGGGAGTGTCACCGTGAGGCACCTGCGGGGAGGACAGAACCCATGGCAACCCGGTTTCTTCGAAGTACATCTTCCTTGACCAGCCGCTCATTTTCACAACCTGAAGTCCGCATACCACACCGTTGGCAAGCATCCTCTCACCGTTGAGGAACTTTGCAAGCTCACCCACTGTCAGACCGTGGATATAAGGAATGGCGAACTGGCTTACGAAAGAAACGAATCCTGGACGGGTTACAGCCCCTTCCATCCGGATGCCTCCCAGAGGATTGGGCCTGTCAAGCACAACCAGGGGAATGCCGTTTTCAGCAGCAGCCTCCATCACGAGCCCGAGGGTGCTGATGAAGGTATATGACCTCGAACCTATGTCCTGGATATCATATACCAGTATATCTATGTCCTTAAGCATATCGGGAGTCGGTTTGCGGGTCTTCCCGTAAAGACTGTAGACCGGCAGTCCTGTTACAGGATCTTTTTCGAAATCAACGTGTTCGCCCGCGGTGAAATCACCTCGTACCCCGTGTTCCGGACCGTACAGCGCAACAAGGTTTACCCCCGGTGCGCTGAACAGAATGTCAACTGTTGATCTGAGATTGCGGTCCACACCGGTAGGGTTCGTTATCAGCCCGACTCTTTTCCCCTGTAACACGTCAAAATTGTTTCTGACCAGGACTTCCAGCCCGGTCTCCACTGTTTGTCCTGATGAAGGACTTGCGGTGAGAATGACAAGGAGAAGTGTTGCTGCTGCAGAGATGATGCGTTTTACCAATGTCTTCATAAGTTGTTTATTAATGTTTTCAGGTACTGTACAGGTTCTTTGATACCTGGCAATAACCGGCTGCCTGGAATTCTGATAATACAAGTACAGGTGTTGCCGGTAATAATTTTCTGTCTGACAAATTAAATAAATTTCAATTGCCTATTGACTTGAATATTATAAATATTTATTTTTGGATTTGTAAGATGTAATACAACTTTCATGAAACCCTTAAATTTCCTTATCCTGTCATTAATCGTATTCCAGCTTGCAGGTTGTCAGAAGAAAGAGGTTCCGGCATTATTGACGGAACAGCTTGATTCAATTGCAACTGCAATGGTACCTCAGCATGCCGAATCCATCTGTGATGTTTCTCTTTCGATGTCAGATGGAGGCATAATAATTGCCAAAGGTGAAACCAACCTTCCCGAGGCAAAAAACGCTATCGCAGAGCTGCTTGAAAAGTCAGGCCGTGCATGGGCTGACAGCATCAGGGTTCTGCCTGATCTCACGGTTGTGGAAAAGCCATGGGGTCTTATCACGGTGAGTGTCTGCAATATAAGGACCAGACCTTCACATGCGGCAGAGATGGCTACACAGGCATTGATGGGAACCCCGGTAAAAATACTTGATAAGCGTGGCGGGTGGTTGCTGGTTCAGACACCTGATTCCTATACAGGCTGGACAGATGATCCGGCAGCGGAGTTGAATGAAGAGGAGATTACTGCATGGAAGGGGAGTGACAGGCTGATCTATACCGGGCACACAGGTGTGATAACTGACAGCAGGGGAGAGACAGTATCGGATATCGTTTTCGGTGTTATACTGGTGAAAACAGGTGCGAGAGGTGATTACTGGACTGTCGCGCTGCCTGACGGCAGGACCGGCGAGGTAAACAAACGGGAGGCGGAAGATTTCACGAAATGGTCAGAAAGTGCAACCATTGAACCGCAGAGGCTGATAAGGTTTGCCAGGACATTCACGGGGTCTCCGTATCTGTGGGGAGGAACCTCAACGAAGGGTGTTGACTGCAGCGGATTTACCAAGACCATATATTATTACGGCGGGGTAATAATGACCCGCGATGCCTCCGGACAGTTCAGGTACGGTGAGGAAGTCAGCATTGAGAAGCCGCTTGAAACACTTGCACCAGGCGATCTGCTCTATTTCGGAAGAATAAGGGATGGAAAGCCGCGGATCACCCATACAGGTATGTATATCGGCGACACCGAGTTCATTCATTCCTCAGGGATGGTTAAGGTCAACAGCTTCGACTCGACGAGGACTAACTACAGCGCTTACCTCCTTGAAATACTTCAGGGTGCAAGAAGGGTCACCTCCTTCACTGAAGGAAAGGGGCTTCAAAGAGTATCACAGCACACCTGGTATTTCTGATATCATATGAACAAGAGAAACTTTATTAAGGTCAGCGGCCTTGCTGCAGGTGCGCTGATTGCCGGCTGCAAGGCCGGTACTGCCGACCCGGCAGCAGGCGTTGTCAAAGGCGCCGGGAAGAGTGGCGGAGCCCTGAAGCTAAGCTACAGACCCTACGAGCTGCAGCTGAAGCATGTATTTACGGTGGCAACCAATTCGCGTACCACCACACCGGTAGTCCTAACGACCCTTGAATATGAAGGTGTGAAAGGTTTCGGGGAAGCCTCCATGCCTCCCTACCTGGGCGAAAGCCATGAATCGGTCCTCAATTTTCTGTCAAAGGTCAACATGGAGCAATTCCATGATCCTTTCCTGATTGAGGATATACTGGCATACATTGACGGGGTGATGCCCGGAAACCATGCTGCAAAAGCATCACTTGACATCGCCCTGCATGATCTTACCGGGAAGCTTCTCGGACAGCCCTGGTTCAGGCTATGGGGGCTTGATCCGCAGAAGACACCGGTCACCAGTTTCACTATCGGCATTGACACCGCTGATGTTGTGAAGGAAAAGACACTTGAGGCTGCAGGGTTCAAACTGCTTAAGATCAAGATGGGAAGGGACAATGATAAAGAGATGATAGATACTGTCAGATCGGTTACCGATGTTCCTGTCTTCGTTGATGTGAACCAGGGGTGGAAAGACCGTAATTATGCCCTTGAAATGGCCAATTATCTCAGCGAAAGGGGAGCACTGTTCATTGAGCAGCCAATGCCGAAGGAACAGGTTGATGACATTGCCTGGCTGACAGAGCGAAGTCCGCTGCCGATTCTGGCTGACGAGGCACTTCAGACTGTTGAAGATCTGCTACCCATGAAAGGGGTATATTCAGGAATCAACATCAAGCTTATGAAGTGCGGTGGGATGCATGCCGCCTACAAGATGATTACCATGGCACGCCAGATGGGGATGAAAATACTTATAGGATGTATGACCGAAACTTCGTGTGCAGTGTCCGCGGCGGCTCAGCTTTCACCATTGGTCGATTGGGCGGATCTTGATGGTAATCTTCTGATTAGCAACGACGTATATGACGGAATGGTAGTTGTTGACGGAAAGATTACCCTTCCTGACCGTCCGGGGATAGGAATTATTGAGAAAAAAAGTGGGAACTTGTAATACATCCTGCAAGGAAATATGTATCTTGCTTGTGGGATAGCCAACCGGAATAATCAATTATATAACCTAATCAATACTATTTAACCCTAAATCCAATCACATGAGAACAAAACTATTAATGTTGTTTGCGGTTTTGGGACTGATGCTTTCACAAAGCATATATGCTCAGCCTAAGATCGTGACAGGGACTGTCACAGACGCCACGACGAATGAAACGTTGCCCGGCGTCAACGTGATAATCAAGAACACTACCACCGGTACGAGTACCGACCCGTTCGGCAAATTTTCGATTACGGTTGCCCCGGGACAGGTACTGGTATTCAGCTCACTGGGATATGCAACCCGTGAAGTGACGGTGGGAGCCGGAAACAGTATCAGCGTGGGACTTACTCCGGATGTTCAGATGATTGAAGATGTGGTGATCACCTCAGAGTTCGGGATGAAGCGTGTATCCCGGGCCGTGGGTTCATCAGTTCAGAACGTCAAGGCCTCCGATATTGCGGAATCAGGACGTGATAACTTCATTACAGCACTGCAGGGACGCGTTGCCGGTATGAATGTTGGTACCACCAGCGGTGCCCCCGGTGCCTCAACATCGGTTGTGCTGAGAAGCATCACCTCAATTTCGGGAAACAACCAGCCGCTTTACATCATCGATGGTATCCCGATGAACAACTCGACATTTGACCCCCTCTTTATGGCTGACGGCGGAACAAACTTCTCAAGCCGCAACCTCGACTTCGCATCCAGGGGTAATGACTTCAACCCTGAGGACATCGAATCGATGACAGTGCTGAAAGGTGCTGCAGCAGCCGCTCTTTACGGATCGGATGCATCAAACGGTGCAATCATAATCACCACCAAGAAAGGTGCTGCCGGCAGGGGTAAAGTCTCATACAACAACTCATTCAGGTGGGACAATGCATACGGGCTGCCCGAACTGCAGGACAAATATACAAGCGGCTATTACGGCACAACCAACTACTATTACCTTACCCGCTTTGGCGGCAGGTATGTGGAGGGAATGACCCTTTATGACAATATAGCAGCCGTCCTGCAAACCGGTTTTACCCAGAGGCATAATATCTCAGTTGAAGGAGGTTCAGACAAGGTTACCTTCCGCGCGTCTGCTTCGACACTGAACCAGACCGGGGTCATCAAGACGTCTGAGTTTTCAAGGTTCAACCTCTCTCTTTCAGGTAAAGCAGAAGTCACCAGGTGGCTTACGGTTGAATCTTCAATGCAGTATGCGAACACAGCAAACAATAAGGTTCCATTAGGTACTGACGGCCCTCTTTACAGGGCCATGCGCTGGCCGATGGTTGATGACATGTCAGTCTGGCTTGACCCGGATGGTTCACATATGAGCGACCCGGATTATTACCTTGACGGTGACCTTATCAATCCGCTGTTCGGTCTCTACAGGAACAAGCTGTATGATGATTCAGACAGGTTCATATCAAACGTTTCTGCAACGATTGTACCTTTGACAAATACCTTCATCCGCGCCCAGGTAGGTTGGGACGTTGGTATGCAGACATTCATTGCCACAAGGCATCCATATTATGACACATACCAGGATGGCGTTGGTATCTACAACATATCCAAATCAAACTTCTCGGATCCTACACTTAACGTCCTGGCAGGATATACAAATGAATTCCTCAATGACAAGCTTTCAGTGTCAGCCCAGTTCGGTTATCACCAGCTTGAGAACGGTGTAACGCGCCTTGGCACATACGGTCAGAAGTTTGCCGTGGTAGACTTCCAGAGCATAAACAACTGTGATCCGCTTTCAATAAGTTCATCACAGCGTACAACGAAAAGGAGGATACAGGCTCTCTCCGGCCAGTTGGAACTCGGCTACAACCAGATGGCTTATGTTACCTTCCGTGCACGTAACGACTGGTCTTCAACTCTTCCGGTGGCAAACAACCGCTATTTCTACCCGGCTGTTGAGGGCTCATTCATTGTAACAGAACTTCCTTTCATCAAGGGTAATAAGGTTCTCAACTACCTGAAACTACGCGGCACACTGGCACAGGTTGGTAAGGATGCAGGTCCGCTTGAGATTGACCCGCAGCTTGAACCTACGCTTCTTACCGGCGGCGGCTACAAGTACGGCTTCACAGGTCCCAACAAAAACCTGAGGCCTGAGATCACCACCTCGAAGGAAATCGGGTTTGAAGGCCGTTTCCTTGATGACAGGATCAATGCTGACTTCACATATTTCTGGACACACTGCGATGACCAGATTGTCAAATCATTCCGCCTCAGCTACGGCACAGGATTCGTTCTCAATAACATGAACGTAGGTACCTTTAACACATGGGGATGGGAGGCAATGATAAACGGAGATATTCTCCGCATGGGTAACGGACTTCGCTGGAACCTCGGATTCACTGCATCTCAGACCGATTCTGAAGTTGTTTACCTTCCTGCAAACGTTACAGAGTATTACAACCCGTACACATGGAACTCAGGTAACATCCGCAACGGTATCATGCTCGGTTATCCGGTTACGACAATTACCGGTCTCGGATTCCTTCGCAATGATGCAGGTGACGTTCTTATCAGCCCCACAACAGGCCTGCCTGTAACAAGCGGGACATGGAGCATTCTAGGTAACCGCGAACCCAAGCTCCGCTTTGGTATCACAACCAGTGCAAGTTACAAGGGACTCCGTCTTTCAGCAATGTTCTCAGGTCGTTACAAGGCAACCGTTGTCAACGGTACCAAGCGTTACATGATGCAGGAAGGCCTCAGCTGGGAGTCAGTTGCACTTCGCGAAGCCAGCCCGGTTGTTTTCAACGGTGTCCTCCAGGACGGAAATGAAAACACAGCCAATCCGACGAAAAACACAATTGCAGTCGACTATAATCTGTACCCGTCAATTTATACCGGCGGTGATGAGAACTGGATTGAAAAAGGTGTCAATTACCTCCGTCTCCAGGAGCTTCGCCTGTCGTACAACCTGCCTGCAAAATGGCTGACAAAGACAGCAATTCTTTCCCAGGCCAGCGTATTTGTAACAGGCAATGACCTTGCCGTATGGACAAACTACTCCGGAATTGATGCCGTAGGTAATACTGTGTCAGCAGCTGCCGGCGGTACCGGTGGTGAAGGTATCGATGTCTGGTCACTGCCTAACCCAAGAGGATTCTCAATGGGCATAAATGTGACATTTAAATAATTGCTAATACAAAAAACTGAAACAATGATAAAAAAGATATCACTTTCCGTTCTTTTGCTGGCATCGTTCATGTTCATGACCACGAGTTGTGAGGATTGGCTTGATGTCAACAAAAACGTGGATGCACCTGATAAAGTGGAGGGTTACCTTTACCTGGCAGGGATCATCCAGCAATACCAGGGCATGTACTGGGATATCCGTGCCACAGGCCCTCTCACCCAGATGATGGGTACCAGCTCCTATACAACATTTGCCACTCATTACTACAGCGCAGGAAGCGATGCAGGCGGTGAATTGTGGCGTGTTATCTACTGGCTCCAGGGGATGAACCTTGAGAACCTTATAAACCAGTCTGTAGAAGCAGAGAACTGGACCCTGGCGGGTATCGGTCTTGCAATCAAGGCCTATTCCTGGGACCAGATAACCAAGTATCACGGAGAACTCATTCTGAAGGATGCTTTCGTCCCCGGCCTGCTTTCACACAGGTATGACTACCAGGATACAATCTATAAGGCAGTTCGCAACTGGGCATACAAGGCAATCGAGTACCTCGAAATGAATGATGCAACCGGATACGGAACAAAGATCAGCGCCAATGACTACATCTACGGCGGTGACAAGCAGAAATGGATCAAATTTGCGTATGGTGTGATAGTCAATAACCTCGCTTCGCTTACAAACAAATCTGACTTCTCAACCGCCTATGCCACTGAGCTGATTGATGCAGCCTCAAAATCATTCACCTCGAATGCAGACAATGCTACTGTAAAGGTTGCGGGCGGAGGCGCTGCTGCAGCCCAGGGCGCATACAACAACTTCTGGGGTACAAACAGGGTTAACCTCTCACGGTCATACTGGCAGCATGAATATGCAGTGCAGGTATTCACGGGAACTGTCCCGGCATATGACCCGGCAACAGGTAACAAGACTCCTGTGACAGGGAATACATATTATCCTTACCAGCTGGCAGCAAATCAGATTGTATGCGATACCGTTATAACGGTACCAGGTCACTACGATCCGCGAGTTGCAGTGAAGCTTGCCACAACAGATGACCCGGCATACACAAATCTTGATAATGCCTACGCAATAAAGAAACGCAAATATTACGGCGGAACCTTCACAGGCCTTACCGGTCCGATCGGAACCGCTCCTTCATTCTACGGCCGCAACTCAACTTCAGCTGCCACCAGCACCAATGACGCAGCTCATGACGGCAGTGGCCGCTGGCTGTACAGGGACGATGCCCCTTACATCCTGATGACATATGCCCAGCTTAAATTCTGTCTCGCCGAAGCTCTTTACAAGATCGACCGCAAGACCGAAGCACTCCAGGCCTTTAAGGATGGTGTCAAGGCTGACCTGCAGTTCACCGGTGACTATATCGTAACAGGGAAACCCGGCAAAGTTGTTGACGGTGTCCAGACAACACTTGGCGTAACCGGTGGTGACAAACTGACCAAAGCGATCTTTACAACAATGGCCAATGAATATGCTGCAGGACCATATGTTGACGGACTGACTGAAGCAAACTTCACACTCTCTCACATAATGATGCAGAAATGGGTAGCCCTCTATCCATGGGGTGCTTCCGAAGCATGGGTTGACATGAGGAAATATCATTATGATCTTGCCTATACCGGTGAATATCCTTCAAGCGGAAATGGCTGGGACCTCTCAACTGTAACCCATAAGTGGGATACTGATCCCGCCAAGGTTTACAAGGGTCTCTATCTTTCTCCTGCACAGGTTCAGGGCCGCAAGGCAGCTTACAACACCTTCAATGAGGGTTCTCCCTGCTACAGGATTCGTCCCCGTTACAACTCCGAGTACATGTGGAACAAACCTTCACTCGAGTCTCTGAAACCCATCTCCGGGATGGCTGCAAACTACCAGTGCTCAATACCCTGGTTCGCTTATCCGGGTAACATGCCAACCAAGTAATCGTCGAACCTGAAAAATCAACGAAAATGAAAGTAATAAAATATTTAAGTCTGATCCTGGCAGTAACCCTGATGGCTTCATGCGAAAAGCAGACTATTGAATACGATGCCGAACCGATCGGTGAAATGGCTGAGATTCAGCTTCATTACATCGCGCCGGTGACAGCTGTTGCTGCAAACAACATAACCAGGGTTGATCTGAACAACCAGATGGTTGCAAACAATAAGGCTCCGCTTAGCACTTACAATGCCATCCCAAGTGGTTCTGTAGGCAAATTCTATGTTGTGAACCCTGGTACGCTTAACATTAAAATGTACAAGCTGGGCAAGGTGACAATTGACTCACTGGTTTATGACCAGAATGTCACAGTGACAAAAGGGAAACAGAACCTTTTTGTTCATGACATGACCCTGCCTCCGACTGTAATTGACAATGGTTACCCGTACATCCGCAGGGAGACTGTGGAAACCGACTCAACAACCTGGGTCAAGTTTTACAATTTCCTTTACGAGACGGCAGGCGTACCCACCACACTGAAGCTGCAGTACCAGTACATAAGCCACCGGACCAACCAGGTGGTAAACATTGGCTCACCTGTGGCCTTTGGGGAATCGACAGGCTGGCAGCAGGTGCTTCTTATCAAGCTTCCGAACGAACTTGTGACAGCCGGCTCACGCCGTATCGACTACCGTATCAAGGTGGTTGACAACAACGGAAACATTGTCGGCGACCTTCAGGTGCGGAATGCAAGCGGCGCAATGGTTTCATATGCTGATTACTGGACAGGCACAATAGGCAGGAGAGTTCACCATATCTTCTGCGGTTTCAGGGCTGCTGTCCCTGTGAGTGCCGTAAGAACATTCACGGCCTTGTAAACGTTCAGCTGAAAGTTTTGCCCCTCAGGGGGTAGAATCAGGGTTGGTTACTGCAGGGACACTGGATTTCAGTGTCCCTGCTTTTATTCAGATCCTTTTGAATCCGCTTCTTTCTATAAGTGCCTCAGGTGAAGGCTCCCGTCCCCGGAAGGCTTTGAAGAGTTCATCAGGCTCTCGGCTGCCACCTTTTTCAAGGATGTTGTGGCGGAATGACCTTGCTGTCTCCGAATTGAAAATCCCTTTTTCCCGGAAAAGGCTGAAAGCATCCGCATCAAGGACTTCGGCCCATTTATAGCCGTAATACCCTGCTGCATAGCCACCGGCAAAGAGATGGGCAAAGGATACACTCATGCATGCTCCGTCAGCCGGTGGAAGCAGCTCTGCCGATGCCATGGAGGTACGCTCAAAGGCCACGATGTCACCCCTGAATGGTTCCTCCATCGTGTGCCAGGCCATGTCAAGCAGACCGAACCCAAGTTGCCGCATGCAGGCATAGCCCTCATTGTATGTAAGTGATTCCTTCAGCTTTATAAGTATATCTTCAGGTATCTTTTCTCCTGTCCGGTAATCGGCAGCCCAGGTGTCGAGCCACTCCTTCTCCCAGGCCCAGTTCTCCATTATCTGTGACGGAAGTTCAACAAAATCACGCTTCACGTTGGTACCGGAGAGACTCTCGTAGGTGCAGTCTGAAAGCATTCCGTGCAGGGCATGCCCGAATTCATGAAGGAATGTATTCATCTCGCTGTGCGACAGGAGTGAAGGCCTCGCGGGTGTCGGGCGTGTGAAGTTCATCACCAGTGATACAACAGGAATTATCCTCCTGCCGTTTTCTTTCCACTGTTCGCGGAAGCCGGTCATCCATGCCCCTCCGCTCTTGCCCTTCCTGGGGTGGAAGTCAAGCATCAGGATTGCAATGATACCCCGGTCACCGTCATGTACCTCGAACGCTGTAACCTCTTCATTGTAGACAGGTATGTTTTTATTTTCTTCGAAGGTGAGGCCATATAACCTCGTAGCCAGTTCCAGCACTGCTTCCCTAACCTTTTCGAGAGGCATATAAGGTCTAAGCGCCTCATCATCGATACTGAACCGCTCCAGCCTGAGCTTTTCAGACCAGTAGGCCCAGTCCCATCTCTCAAGCCTCCCCTCATGACCGTGGCTGAAAGCATAATCTTCAATGTCCTTCTGGTCCCTTCTGCCAGCGGCTACTGAGGCTTCCAGCAGATTATGCAGGAATCCGTTCACCTCTGCAGGGGTTGAAGCCATTCGCTCCTCAAGAGCATAGGCTGCATAGTTGGAATACCCCAACAATTTTGCCATCTCAAGTCTCAGTTCTGAAATCCGGAGCACCAGTTCAGTGTTGTCATACTCATTTCGTCTGAAGGCCCGTCGGGCATATGCCCTGAACATTTTCTCCCTCAGTTCCCGCCTGTCAGCATACTGCATGAAAGGAACAAAACTTGGTGCATGCAGGGTGAACAGCCACCCCTTCATACCCTTTTCATGCGCCAGGGCTGCTGCTGCTTCACGAATTCCGTCTGGCAGACCTGAGAGCTCCGCCTCAGTGGCAAGATGAAGTGTGAAGTCATTGGTCTCAGCCAGGACATTCTCTTCAAACTTCAGCGACAGGGTGGACAGCTCCACCGTAATTGCCCTGAATCTCTCCTTCTCATCATCTGCAAGGCCGGCTCCTCCGCGGATAAAGCTTTTGTACCTCCGGTCAAGAAGTATGAGCTGTTCCGGATCAGTCACCAGTGATTGCCTCCTGTCCCAGACACTCTTAACTTTCCTGAACAGCTCCGGGTCAAGCGTGATGTCATTTGAAAAGTTGGCCAGCATGGGCGACACATCCCGGGCTGCTTCCTGAAGTTCAGGTGTGGTATCGGAGCTGTTCAGGTTGAACAATACCGGGGTGATGCGGTTCAGCAATGATCCTGCCTTTTCGAGAGCTTCGATTGTATTTGTGAAACCTGGTTCGGCGACGTCAGAAACTATCTGGTCTATCTCCTTTTTTGCCACGGCAATGGCCTCCTCAACAGCCGGTTTGAAATGTTCCGGCCTGATGCGGTCAAAGGGCGCGATGCCGAAGGGCGTATTCCATTCAATCAGCAGAGTGTTGTCAGAGGTCATGGTTCAGTGATCTGGTTTGGACAAATATAATTGTATTTCCAAATGTAATGGCATTGCCAACACTACTGCCTCCCCTGCAACCTGGCTCCTTCTCCGCCAGCTGGCGGATCGGCCCTCTATTGCCTACTGCCTGAATTAACAAAAATGCCACACCCCGTAGGATGTGGCACTGATGTATTGTAACGGATAATGATCAAAACGGCAGATCGTCCATCTCCGGGCTGGGGGAGGGGGCATCCTCAAGGTGCGGGTTTACAATGGCTTTCTGGCCATTCTCCGCAACAGCAATTCCCCTGCTGACTGCGACAGCATTCAGGTTGGTGATGTAGTTTGCCACCCCGTTCTTTTCCCAGCGGTTTCCCCGGATGCTGAAAGTCACGGTCACCTCCTGTCTCAGCCATGACTCGTCGATTATCTCACACTTTTCCTGCGTAAGCTGAAACTTGATATAGTCGACATATGCCTGTCCGCTTCCGCTCTCCTTATGTTCAATGACGAACTCCCTCTTGCGGAAACGTTCATTGATCCTGTTGATGGGATAAACCTCAGCGATCCTGCCGGTGATCTGGTATTCCATTATTCCGAGTCTGTAATGACAATCTTCTCAATGGTGTCTCCTGCCCTGATCTGGTCAATCACTTCAACACCCTCGATCACCTTGCCGAAGCATGTATGGTTCCTGTCGAGGTGTTTGGTGTTTGCCCTGCTGTGGCAGATGAAGAACTGGGATCCACCTGTGTCTCTGCCGGCGTGTGCCATTGACATAACGCCGCGGTCATGGAATTGTTTCTGGCCTGTAAGCTCACATTTGATCTTATAGCCAGGGCCGCCTGTACCGACACGCGGATCGCTCATGTTCTTCGAGAAGGGGCAGCCTCCCTGGATGACGAAATCGGGTATCACCCTGTGAAAAGCGAGGCCGTCATAAAATCCTTGCCTGGCCAGTTTCACGAAGTTGTTTACCGTGCCCGGAGCATCATCATCATAAAGAACCGCCTTCATCACCCCCTTCGGGGTATGTATCTCGGCTGATATCATTGCTTGACGATATCAAGGAGCTCAACATCAAAAATAAGGGTTGCATACGGAGGTATCGGGCCTGTTCCCTGCTCACCGTAAGCGAGTTCATAAGGAATGTAGAATTTGAATTTCGATCCTACCGGCATAAGCTGGATACCTTCCTGCCATCCCTGGATGACCTGGTTCACACCGAACTGTGCGGGTTCACCGCGGTCAACTGAAGAGTCAAATTTAGTGCTGTCGAGAAGCATACCGGTATAATGAACTTTTACCACATCGGTGGCGACGGGTTTTGCACCGGTACCCATTGTTACAACCTCATACTGGAGTCCGCTTGCTGTCTCCTGTACCCCTTCACGCTTCTTGTTGTCGGCAAGGAATTTCTCCCCTTCATCAATGTTCTTTCCATACATCTTCTTCATCTGTTCCATCTGCTTTTTCTGCATATATGTCATGAGGAAGGTCTGGGCTGCACCCTGTTCCATCATGTTCTTGCCGTTCTTTGAATCAAGCATTCCCTTTGCAAGCAGGACCGGGTCAATAAAAATACTGTCATTCGATGAATCGAAATAAAAATTAACGCCGATTGCATAGGCGAGTGAATCTTCGGAGGTTTTCACCTTTGCGCCGGTGATACCTGATTCCGTATTGCATGACGATGCGATCAGCGCTGCTGTTACAGCGAGAATAACTAAACCTTTGATTTTCATTGTGTATGTTTTAATTTGATTTTTGGCAAAGATAATATTTTGAATTTCAAGTGCGGGATATTACTGTTCTTTTATTACTTCGAGAAGTTCCACTTCAAATATAAGTGTCTCAAAAGGTTTGATGACATTTCCCGCACCCCTTTCGCCATAGGCGAGATCATACGGTATAAAAAGCATCACCCTTGAGCCCTCCTTCATGAGCTGAAGGCCCTCGACCCATCCGCGGATGACATTGCTTACCCTGAACTGGGCTGGTTCACCCCGGTCAAATGATGAGTCGAATTTATTCCCGTCAATAGTTTTACCGGTGTATTGCACCTTTACGATATCTTCCGGTCCCGGAGTTGCCCCTGTACCCTCCTGAAGCACCTTGTACTGAAGGCCGCTGGCGGTTGTTACGACCCCTTCCTGTTTTGCGTTCTCTGCCAGCCATGTTCTTGCAGCTTCTATCTCCTTGCCGTATCTGGCCATAAGGCGTGCCCTTTCACGTCTCTGCATATAGCTGACAATAAAGGCATTGGCGGCGGTATCACTCATGAGGGTTTTATCCTTTGAAGCATCCGTCATCCCTTTTGAGAACATCTTTGTATTGATAGCGATACTGTCACCTTTGTAGTAATTGAAATTTGCCACGCCAAGCGCATATGAGAGTGAGTCATCAGAGGTGGGCAGTTTTGATTTCTGGCCGTTTGCCGGCATGATTGCGATGGCAGCCACAGCCAAAACGAGCATGAGTCTTGTGATTTTCATTTTCTTGAATTTAAATCCACTGATAGCGGTAAAATCTCAAAATTTTCTGTTTCAGTGGCGCAAATATACCATAATTCAGTTCTTCACCGCGCGTATGGACACTCTTTTTCCGGGGCGACCGG
>JAKAXP010000032.1 GCA_021816545.1 Bacteroidota bacterium | reverse complement strand
TATGATAACGAAGTCAATCCAGTTCATTCTCAGTTCGGTTTGAAAGGATGAAGGTATGAAATGTTGGACAATCGGACAAACTGCATTACTACGGCAACATGACATTATATGACCGAACAGTTATTTATCTTTGAACTAAAATTACCGTTCCGGATGGATCTGAATTTTACCGATGTCATTGCCGTGTTCGATATCGGCAGGACCTGGAAGCGGTTCCGGCTTTTTGACCGGAGCCTGAACCCGGTGCATACCGAGGAAAGGATTATTGCCGAGGCAAGGGATGAACAGGGGCTGCCGTGCGAGGATATACCTGCAATTACAGGATGGATGGAAGGATGCCTGCGGGGGGTGGCGGGGACCTCGCTGTACAGGTTTGCCGGCCTGAATATTGCAGCCGGAGATGACTCTCTTCCTAAGCTGGAAAAAGCCCTTACGGCTATTGTCAAATCAGGCATCGCCGGTGATTCCGCCTTCAGCGGAAAAGGAATAAACAGCACCACAGCCTCGCTGGTTCCTTACCTGAAGGGCTCAGACAGACCTTTCATACTGGTTTCAACCGGGACCTGGTGCACATTCATGAATCCGTTTGATACCGGACATCCGGGGGCAGGGAATCCCGTGACCCTGATTACCGCCGGCGACCGAAAGGTTCGAATCTCTCAGTTCCGCCTGGGGGATATTCATGACCGGAACGTGACAAGGCTCGATGATCATTTCGGGGTAACCGGCGAACTGTACAAGACAATAAAAATCAAGCATAAAAAGATTGGCAAGATACAGGCAAACAGGCGGGGCAGGGTCTTCTTCCGGCACGGCATCCCGGAGGGGCATACTGATACTGTGGCCGATCTTTCACATTTCCTGACTTATGCTGATGCTTACCACCAGATGATGTATGACCTTGTTGACGAGTGCCTGTCAGCATACAGGGAAATCATTACAGAGGGTGATACAACCGAAATAGTATATGTGACAGGCGGATTCGCGCTTAATGACACCTTCGTCAGAACCCTTGCAGCCCGGATACCGGAGAAGAGGGTCTACGCCAGTACAATTGAATATGCCACGGCACTCGGAGCGGCTATGGAGGTATACCGCCAGGCCTTTGATGCCGGGCTTCCTCCGGTTTACCTGGGACTGAAAGCCATCCTTTTAAGGGATGAATAACCGGAGAATCAGTATTTCCGCTTCCCTTTTACCACAATGATGTCTATTTTTAAACCTTCAAACTCTACAGTTCATTAAACTCCATTAACATGAAAAGACCAGTTACATTTCGTGGGCTCATGGTCCTTGCCGCTGTGGCCGTTCTGATGACAGGCTGCGGGAAGCCCGCACCAAAGGACAGTTTAGACATCAACTATGAAAAGTACATGATGCCAAATGGCCTGCAGGTGGTTCTGCACCAGGATCACTCTGACCCGGTGATCTCTTACGCAATCATGTACCATGTCGGGTCATCAAGGGAGGTGCCCGGGCGCACCGGCTTCGCCCACCTTTTTGAACACCTTCTCTTCAGCGGATCGGAGAATGTTCCCAACGGTGTGTTTGACAAGGTTATTGAAAATGCCGGAGGATCAAACAACGGATTTACAAGCCGCGATGTCACCGCCTATTTTGAAAGCTTCCCGAAAAATGCGCTTGAGAAAATCCTGTGGCTCGAGTCTGACAGGATGGGATTCTTCATCAACTCCGTGACACCACGCAACCTGGCTATCCAGCAGAATGTGGTGCAGAATGAAAAGAGGCAGGGTGAAGACAACTCCCCTTACGGCTTTACAAGCTATGTAATTTCAAAGAACCTGTATCCCGCCTCCCACCCTTACAACTGGGAAGTGATAGGTGAAATGGATGATCTCGCCAACGCCAATGTTGATGATGTCAGGGAATTCTATCAGAATTTCTATGGTCCAAACAATGCAACACTGGTGCTTGCCGGCGATTTTGAACCTGATTCAGTGAAGCTGCTGCTCGAAAAATACTTCGGTGAGGTAAAGCCACGCGGCGCGGTGGCAGCCAGAACTGCCATGCCTGTTACTCTCACCGAATCAAAAAGGCTTTATCATGAGGACAATTTCGCCAATGTGCCTGAGATAAACCTTGTATGGCCTGTACCTGAGAACTACACAAAAGATTCATACGCCCTTAGTTTCCTTTCAGAGCTGCTTTCCTCAGGCAAGAAAGCTCCGATGTACAAGGTTCTTGTGAAGGAGAAGCAGCTTACTTCACGGGTCTCAGCCTACAACGGCGCAGAGGAACTGGCAGGAGAATTCACAATTTCCGTTACCGCTAATGAGGGAAAAAACCTTAAAGAGATAGAAGAGGCAATCAATGAGGCTTTTACACGTTTCGAGACGGACGGTTTCACCGACAGGGAGATGGAGCGTATCAAGGCTACTATGGAAAAGAGTTTTTACCAGGGCCTGACCAGTGTAATGAACAAGGCAATCCAGATGGCTTCCTACAATACGCTTCTGAATGATCCGGGATTTTTCGGGAAGGATATTGAAAACATCAAGGCAGTCACCCGTGAAGATATAATGAGGGTATATGAAGCCTACATCAAGGGTAAGCCGCATATTGTCACCAGCTTCGTTCCGAAGGGACAGCCCGGGATGATGGCTGAGAACTCGGTAAGGGCAACGGTCAATGAGGAAGACATCACAAAGGCAAGCCAGGTGGTAATAGAAGATATCCGGGAAACGCCTGTGGAAAAGACTGCTTCGGTCATTGACCGCACCGTGGAGCCGGAAGCAGGGCCCGAGCCCGAGGTACGGGTACCTGAGGTCTGGAGAGCCACCCTGAAGAACGGAATTGAGGTTTACGGTACCGTAAACAGGGAACTGCCGCTTGTTAGCATGTCGATTGTCCTCGCAGGAGGCGCTCAGCTCGATGATATTTCGATGCCCGGAGTGGCCTCCATGGCTGCAGCAGTGCTGCCGCAGGGGACAAAAAACAAAACACCCGAAGAGCTCGAGGAGGAGGTTGAGTTGCTTGGGTCATCCATCTTCATGCGCGCCTCCGGCGAAGAAATCACATTCAGCGGAAGCACCCTGTCACGCAACTTTGCCAGGACCGTATCACTCATGAAAGAGATACTTCTTGAACCACGCTGGGATTCAGCGGAATTTGTAATGGCGCAGACCCGCACCCGCAACGGACTTATCCAGGCACAGGCCCGCCCGGGAAGTGTTGCTTCAGAACAGTTCATGAAGCTGGTCTATGGCCCGGGGAATATCCTGAGTTATGACCTGAGGGGCACAAAGGAATCAGTTGAACAGATCACTCCTGACATCCTGAAGGCCTTCTATGAAAGAAACTTCTCTCCGTCGGTCACCTCGGTCTATGTGGCCGGCAACGTATCAAAGGATGAGGTGCTTGAAGCGCTGAAGCCGCTTGAGGCAGAGTGGCAGGCCAAAGAGGTGCCTGTCAGGAGCTATGAGCTGCCGGCAACTCCTGAAAAGTCACAGATATATTTCGTTGATATTCCGGGTTCACGCCAGTCTGTTGTTTATGCCGGTTACCTGGCAATGACCAGGAACGACCCCGACTGGGTAAAGGCTGATTTTGCCAACTACAGGATGGGCGGAGCCTTCACCAGTATCCTGAACCAGATACTCCGGGAACAGAAAGGCTTCACCTACGGGGCACGGAGCGGTTTCCGCGAAATGAAAAGTCCGGCGCCTTTCATCATCTCGACAAGCGTCAGGTCAGATGCCACCCTTGAGACACTGGAAATAATCACCGGGGAGCTGCAGAAATACCGTGAGGGGATTGCGGAGGAAGAGCTACAGTTCATAAAAAACAGCATGATCAGGTCAAACGCTCTCAGGTTCGAAACGAATGAAGCGCTGGCTGATATGCTTTCATACATAGGGAAATACGGGTTCAGCGATGACTGGGTCAGGAAGGAGGAGGATGTCATCAGGAACATGACTGTTGAGGATCATAAGGACATCACACAGAAGTACTTTGATCCCGGCAGGATGTATTACGTGGTTGTGGGCGACGCCGCAACACAGATGAAACAGCTGGAGAAGGTCGGTTTCGGGAAGCCGGTGCTTCTGGCGAGATAGTGCAGTTTACGGGGGTTTCGGTGTGGTGTCTGCCAAAACCCCCGTATCCTATTTTACCTTCTTTTTGTATTCTATAAGCCTGAGCAGGTCTCCGATCTGCTCTTTATTTCTCATCTCCAGTGTGACAGGGTACATTGTCCCGAAAGGTTTGGCCTTTTCAAGGGCCTCCTTGATTTGCGGATCAATATCAAGCTCCCTGATGCCCTGCAGATGCCTTTCCACAAAGTAAAACCCGGCCTTGAAAAAGCCGTCCCAGACAGACAGCCAGAACACCGTCTTCTTTTTGAATTCCATCTTGCATAGCCAGGCCTTGCCGTCTTTGTAATATCGCCACTGAGGCTCCAGCCCGCATTCGGGGGCTGTGACAGCAGCCATCATTGCTTCATATGCAGGATAACTATCCGTGAGGATTTTCCCGAGAAGCTCCGCGGTTGGGGAGACTTCCGGATTGGTCAGCATGATTTTGTCCATTGCGGCAGTAAGCGGTATTGATCAGAAACCAAAGTTATGAAAGGTTTCTGTATAGTGTCATCACCTGCCGTTTCTGATATTTTCAGCGGATCACCAGCCTGGTGAATTCACTCCGGCTTCCCTGGCGCAGGGCCAGGAGATAGATACCGGGCGGGAGATCCCTGCCCGGGTCAAACAGGTGGTCAACAGTTCCGTCATCAGAAACTATAACTGCTTCTTTCCATATTGTTTTGCCAGAAATATCGCTGACTGTAAGTGTGGCTTCGCCTCCCTCCCATTTTTGGGATGAAGTGATTCTTACAGGCCATAGGTGTGCAGGATTGGGATAGACCGCAAGTGCCTTGCCTTCCATGATATCTTCCAATGCCGTACGGAGTGTGCCAAATACCTCAAACTCCCAGATTGAGTAACCATAATCCGTCAGCCTGTCACCGGCATACATCCTTATGTATTTTGCTGCAGAGGCAAATGTAAATCCGTCAGTTCCGCCGTCACCGTTAATGGTTGAGAAGACCGTAGTCCACGAAGCATCATCGGTTGAGACCTGTATCTTGAAATTCCTTGCTGCAGCCGCCTCCCAGAAGATCCTGGCGCCGGTAAGGTCATAAACTGCCTGGAGATCTATCCGGATCCATTCTATATCAGTGTAGGCCGAAGACCATCGGGTAGTCAGGCTGCCGTCGTTTACAGCGGTGGCGGGAGTTGAAGGACCCTGAACTGAAGAGGCTGAAACAGGTTTGCCGAGTGCAATATTTGTTGTGGTGACAGTGACTGACACTTCGTCGAAGTCGCTTTTGCCGCCGGCCGTAGCCGTCATCCTGAAATTGTAGATTCCCGGGACAAGGGCGGAAACCGTGGGCCCGGCAACGGACGAATTGTCGAAAACAGCGGATGCCGGACCGCTCTCCTGTGTCCAGGAGATTACGGCTGCGTCATTGTTTGCATCATACACTGATCCGCTGAGTGTGACAGATGATGCCGGCTGGCTTATGAACCGGTCGGGACCTGCCATCACCACGGGAGGAAGATCGGCCGAGAGGCCGGGAAAGGCCATTGATGCATAGAGCTGTCCGAGTTTTGTAAGCACCCCGTCTGCACCCATGAGGTTTATGTCAGGATTGCTTCCTACACGGGTTGCAAACCACGAATACCTGAAGACATCTGGGTCATTTTCAAGGATTGGTATTGCCTCTTTCATGTACTGTACAACGCCCTCATAATCGGGTTTCGGCGGATCCCACGGTGCGAACTCGGTAATCCAGAGTGGCTTGTTGTATTTTTTGAATTTTGTGAGATAATTCCTGAGGGCTTCAGATCCGGGTGCGTAGCTGTGAATTGCAATGTAATCAACCTTGCAGCCGGGGCACGCAGCAAAGAACTTGTCGAGCCAGTCAACAGGGTCATTTGTGACCCCGTCCACGCAGTCGCCGCACCAGTTAACCGCAGGGCTGACAAGTTTAAGGCCCTTTGCTGCGGCAACCGCCTCTAGGCCCGGCCATGCTGCCGCGGCCTGCGCGGGGGTCATGTTTGCCTGCGATTTGAAGTTTGGCTCGTTGAAACCCAGGAGATACAGACTTCCCGCAGGGATTTTATTCTCAAAATCTGTGAGGTTGGCCGGGGCGTTCCAGGCCATCGGAACCCACTCAATGCCGGAGAGCTGCCCCTGTGAAACCGAAGGAGGTTCAACACCCCAGTCATAGTACCAGGTCACAAATGGTGCCAGCGTCGCCAGGTCTGCAGGTGAGGCATCACCGCAGATACCCCGTTTCGGACTTTTGGTCTGGGCGCCTGCCAGTGAGGTAAAAAAAAGCAGAATGACTGCAGCCCACACATTAATTTGCAACGGGTACAGACGCGCAGACTTTCTCTTGTTCTTCAGGTTCAGCATTTATTATACTTCGAGACCCAGGGATCTCAATTCTGTTCTCAGCTGTTCCGGAGAGGTGAAATGGACCGCATGGAATCCCAATTCTGCCGCAGCATCGGCGTTTGGCTTGTTGTCGTCAATGTAGACTGCTTCTTCAGGGTTTACACCGTACCTCTGCATGAGCACCCGGTAGATTGCGTGGTCAGGCTTCAGAAGCTTTTCATAGCCCGAGACCACCAGTCCGTCAAACTCCTTCATGAAGTCATACTTCCCGTAAGCAACAGGAAAAGCTTCATGCGACCAGTTTGAAAGGGCGTAGAGGGGCATTCCGGCCGATTTAAGCCTTCGGAATATTTCAACCGTCCCTTTTATCTCCCCGTCAAGCATCTCCTCCCAGCGGCCGTAATAGAGGCCTATTTTGTCACTGTACTCCGGGTATTTCTCCTGAAGCTCGGCTGTGGCAACGCTGAAAAGCTTACCCCCGTCCTGCTGCAGGTTCCATTCATACGTGCAGACATTTGCCAGGAACCACTCCATTTCCTCCTCTTTGTCAAATATTTTTCTGAAGAGGTGCCTTGGGTTCCAGTCTATAAGCACACCTCCGATATCGAATACTACGGTCTTTATTTTGCTCATCCTTTGAAATTCAGACCGCAATAATAATTATTTTTCCCGGAGCCACCGGAAATACTCATCCATAAACTGTAGCTTATCAAGATTCGGTACTGCAACCGGATGCGACTCTGTTCCCTTAAGATACATAACCGTTTCTCTTCCGTCGGCGAATACCGGCCAGGGAGGAAGTCCTTCGCCGTTAGGGTCTCCGGTTTTTGCAAAGTTCGTCCAGTATTTTATCATTATATCACTGAGGATTGTCTCTTCTTCAGAAGGCTTTGCCTCAGAGTTCTGGTTCATGTGCCCGAAGGCGTACCGGATCTCTGAAGCGTGGGCAGCGCCTTTTTGCAGTGGCCCTCCCGGGAAGAGAGGCTCCTTCCTGAACTGATCAAAATAGTAGACATATACCCCTGATCTGCCTGTTTTTGACTGGAGCCGGGCCCATGTCCAGGATGGCCAGCCGAATACTCCGTCACGGAATATGTCTGACATGGAAGCATAAACCTCATATTCATTGTTCCCCGGATAAAGCTGAAGCGCCTTTTCGGCAAGGGAGCCGAACCTCATCTTCAGCATTTCAGTATATTCTTCCGGTTTTGCAGGCTGGACAAACATTGATCCCTCGTCAGAATTTGTTCCGATAATCACATTCACGTCATTATAGCTACCTGCTTCATAAAGCTTATACTGGTCGTCAGCTATGACATATCGGTCCACGACAGGCCAGAAGCCTCCCATCTGCGACCGGGGATCTGAAAGCCATTTATCCGGAGACATGGCCCTTAATTCGGCAAGAGTGTTTGCTCCCATGCTTTTTGCAAACTCCACACCTGCAAGTTCGGCGCCGGCAAGCGTCTGCATATAATCACCCGATCCCCTGCTCTCTCCTACAGGGTTGAATGATCCGCCGCTCTGGCTTATGGCCCCGGCGAACAGCCCCTTTGCCAGCGGCGAGGCACAGAGCATGCTTACTGAGATTGCTCCTGCGGATTCGCCGAAGATTGTCACCTTTGATGGATCGCCGCCAAATGCGTTGATATTATCCTGTACCCACTTAAGCCCTGCAATCTGATCTAGCAGTCCGTAATTACCGGATACTTTGTTTTCGGATTCTGCAGTCAGTTCAGGATGAGCCATGAATCCCAGCACCCCGACCCGATATGCAATACTTACCAGGATAACACCGTGCTTTGCCAGCTGGTCTCCCCATGTGACAGCCCCTGCTGTTCCGCCAAAGGCGAAACCTCCTCCGTAAATCCATACCATGACAGGGAGCTTTTCCTTGTGTGACTTTGCGGGTGTCCATACATTCAGGTACAGGCAGTCCTCAGAGGTTGGCTCATCCCCCATCCACTGAACGGCAGGCTGGATGCTTGCCGGGGCAAATTTATCGGCTGTCAGCACTCCCTCCCATGGCTGAACGGACTGAGGTGCCTTCCAGCGAAGATCGCCCACCGGAGGAGCGGCGAATGGAATCCCTCTGAAGACAGCAATACCCTCTTTTACAGTCCCCTGCACCACTCCGCCTTTAACTTTTACCCTGGCTTCCGAAAGCCGGTCTCCGCCACATTCTGCAAAAAGCATTATAAATGAGATTACTATCAGATTAACTGCAGTTTTCATGGTCTTGTTCATTGGTTCATTTTCACAGTGCCGGCTCCCTTGAGTGCCTCGGCCGCATCTGCCGGAAGCTTCCAGTCTTTGTCAAAATTCCCGGCTGCGACAGTATTTTCGGGTGACTCCCTGAACAGCAGGAAGTCTCCTAGGTTTTTGAGCGCCTCAACTTTTGATCCGCTGAAGGCAAAGCCTCTCTGGGCAGACTGGCTCTTCGGCGGAGTCCACCAGGGAAGGCCTGAATTCACCAGGATGTAGTGCCTGTTCATCGGGAAGATGTAGACCAGACCATAATTTTCTGCCTTCGGATCAAGGTGCATCGGCAACTTGTCAGCAAACTTCCCAATGACTGAGTTTGTTTCGCGCGTTCCGAAAAGGATGAGATTTGACCTCACATAGTCACTTTCCCTTACCTCCCGGTCAGCCACCACCCGCGGGAAAACCATAATTCTTCCTCCCATGCCGATCCAGTCAGCGGCTGACATGGCCTGGGCACGCCTTGCAGCCAGCACGTCGGCCGGAGGATTGTCCGCAGTGCCGTAGACATAAATGTGGCTTCCTGATACGGCAGCGTACAGCGGACCTTCAGCCCCTTTCTGCTTTGATGTAAGGCCCGGGGTGAATTTCCTGTTAACCCATTTGTCTCCTTCCAGCATGAATGAAACGGAGTCAGCGCTTTTCACACCGAAGGTATTCCCGTTGACAGTGACTGATACCTTTTTCGCAGATGAGAAGAGCGGGTGGCCGTTGAGGCTGAGGGTGAAGGCATGCAAACCCGACGTAACAACGGTTATGTTGTTGGCTCCTGTGAATTTTGCCTCAACTGAGGCTTTTTCACCAGGTACCATGTCATCAATAGTTACCCAGTAAGCTTTGTTGTACTTGAACCATTTAGTTGTGAAATTAACCTTATCCGGAAAAAGATCCCTCTTAAACTGGGAGAACCAGTCAAAGATGAAGCCGTCCTTGTACGCCCATTCCCAGCTGTTATGTCCTACTCCGGGATACTCAACATAATCAAGCCTGTGTGCTGTTTTCTCAAGCCTGCCTTTCCACTCCGTGGCAGTCTGGTACAGAAAATCCTTGTCTCCTATGAACAGATGAACCGGCAGGTTTGCAGCATTGCCTGCAAGGTCAATTGTTCCTTCCGGTGGTGCCGGGCAGACCGGGGCTATTGCTGCCCATACGTCAGGCCGTGTCAGCCCGAGCCACAGTGTGCCACCACCTCCCATTGAGAGCCCGGTCAGGTAAATCCTGTCCTCGTCAATGCGGAACCTGGCCTTAAGGTCATCTATCATATCATATACATCCTGCTCCGGTACCCCCTGGTAGCCTGCCGTGCCTCGTGCCAGTGGTGCGGCAGCGATATAGTCAACCGGCCTGAATGGCGGAAAGTATCTGGTAGCCTCCACGTCGTTTTCAAATGGTACATTCCCCGGTTTTATGAAGTCATATCCCTGGCTGTTCCCAACGCCGAAGAGCCTCCTCATGCCAAGCCTGTGGTTTGACCATGCGCCGTGGAGAAACACCACCAGCGGATATGCCTTTGATTCATCAAAGTTTTCCGGGATGTAAACCGAGTAGGGCTGATCGGTATCATCCACAGTGGAAAAGAATGACAGATCCTGTGGGCCGGGTTTGAGCCGCTGGGCATCAGTCCGACCGGCAATGCAGGTTAAGACAACCGAAAACAGGACAACTAAACGGATAGTTGAGGTAATAATCTTCATTTTATTGTATTTTAATTTTTTGTCATGATTGAATTATCTTACCGGATTTAAAATCAGGGTAATTTTGCCTGGGTAAACCTTTAATTTATATAACCGGTGTAACTCCCTTTATCAGAATAATATTTCCATACTTTGCCGTCTCACCGGTCATAACCACGGCAAATGCCTTTGAGGCACGCTCATAAAAGGCAAAACGGTCGAGCCGCTTGACCGGGGGAACACCCGGGGCAGTGAGTCTGATCTTCGCCATGTATGAAGTCTCAACAGAGGGATCCAGGTCGTCTCCCGGAACCGGTTCCATCATCAGCAGGGGGTGAGGAACATAGCTGTCGAGTTCAAGGAGAGGCATGATTGCCTCAAGCAGATCAGCAATACGAAGTCCGTCTGCCCTGACAATTCTTTTCCCTGTGCTTTCACCAGGGAAATGGGCATCTGCCAGAACCAATTCATCACCATGCCCCATCCGGGCAAGCACCGACAGCAGGTCAGGTGAAATCAGCGGAGAAATTCCTTTAAGCATTGTAACTGTAATTTGATCCGTGAATTTACAATTTTCGGAAGACCGGGGAAAATTGCCCGCCTTTAAATGCATCTGCAAAGTCGGTTTTTGCTAAATTAGCAGACAGAGGTTGACATATTTATATACAAGAGAGCGAATTACCTCTGGCAACAAAAAAGATCTCCAACATGAACAACGACCGTCGTGAATTTCTGAAGAAAGGCTTCCTTGGCGTTTCCGCCGCCGCATTGATACCCGGGGTGATCAAGGGCTCTCCGGATACATCTTCAACAACAGCTTCACCGGCTGACCTGCCGGCAAGAGTGCTGGGGCGTACCGGAATTCAGGCACCACTTATCAGTCTCGGTGCAAGTGGCGCGATAACTCCCAGCTTCATCAAAGGAGCCTATGATTCAGGTATTAAACTCTTCTTCTCAGCCACATATTATGGTGAGGGGAATAATGAAATCATCGTCGGTGAAGCCCTGAAGGATTATCCCAGGGATTCCTTCGTTGTAGCCACCGCAGCGCCCTGCAACGAGGTTGATAACCGCACAGGACTTCTGACTGATAAGTTCAGTGCCAAAGCATACATAGAGAAGGCAGAAGGCAGCCTCAGGCGTTTCGGGCTTGACCAGATTGATATCATTCTCTTCCCGTATGCTTCCAAAAAGGAGACAGTGTGCAACGAAGAGATCCTGAGAACAATGGAACAGCTCAAACAGCAGGGTAAAGTCAGATTCACCGGGATAGCCTCACACGGCGGCACCCGGGAAGCGCTCGACGCAGCTGCCTCAACCGGCGTATATGATATCGCGATGATTTCTTATAACTTCAAGTTACAGGACAGAGAGGCTCTCGATGCTGCCATCGCGAAGGCTTCAGCCTCAGGGATGGGCATTGTTGCAATGAAGACTACCGCCGGTGCATTCCGGAACAAGAGCGGACCCGGTATAAACTCTGACGCAGCATTGAAATGGGTCTTGCAGAATACCAACATATCGACAATCGTTTCCGGCATGACCACAGCTGAACAGATTCAGAAGAACCTTGCAATGATCAAAAACCTGAAGATGTCGCAACAGGAAATGGCTGATCTTAAAACCGCACTTGCATTATCAGATACGGGACTGTTCTGCCAGCAGTGCGGCCAGTGTCTGCCCCAGTGCCCTGCCAGCCTTGACATACCAATGATTATGAGAGGGTATATGTATGCCTACGGATACAAAAACCTCCTGCAGGCAAGGAACACTCTGGCAGCGTCAGGACTGCCTTCCGTGCCATGCGCTGACTGCAGATCATGCAGTGTCAGGTGCAGCTCGGGTTTTGATGTAAGGAAAAAGATACAGGACATTGCACGCCTGACAAAAGTGCCTGAAGACTTTTTGCTGGCATGATGCATTAAGAAACACTGATTCCTTGTTTCTGCGATGACTGCAGTGCAACCGGGAACAATACAACCGGTTTTCTGTTTATAACTGCAATAACTATTCTGACTTAATGAACACAACTGATTTCTTTACCCTCGCAAACGGGGTTAAAATTCCCGCAATAGGCTTCGGCACCTGGCAAATTCCTTCAGGTGACGTCGCCTACAACTCAACAAGAGAAGCACTTAAGGTGGGCTACCGTCATATTGATACCGCCCAGGCTTACGGCAATGAGGCAAGCGTGGGCAAGGCAATTCTTGACTCCGGCATACCCAGGAGTGAGATTTTTGTAACATCAAAACTTCCTGCTGAGATCAAAAACTACGACAAAGCGGTAAAGCACGCAGGACTGACAATGAAAAATATCGGCCTTGAATATATCGACCTGTACCTGATACATGCCCCCTGGCCATGGACAGAAATAGGTGCAGATTATACGAAAGAGAATATCGAAGTCTGGAAGGCAATGGAGGAATTTTATGAGAGCGGCAAAACACGCTCGATAGGCATCTCCAACTTCAACGTCAAAGATACCGAGGCCATTCTTGAGACCTGCCGCATCAGGCCGATGGTCAACCAGATAAAGCTTCACATAGGCCACCGCCAGGAAGAGACAACTGAATTCTGCCGGAGCAACAATATTCTAGTTGAGGGATATTCTCCACTGGCTACAGGCAGAATCCTCGGCAACGGTGAAATAGCCCGTGTTGCAGAAAAGTACGGCAAGACCGTTGCCCAGGTTTCGGTAAGGTATGTAATCCAGAAAGGTGCCCTTCCACTGCCCAAATCGGTCCACCCGCAATATATCCGTCAGAATTTTGAGATCAACTTTGAGATATCAGAGGATGACATCAGTCTCCTTGACAATCTGAAATAATACATATATTGCCCGGCAACAGCGGAAGATTGCCTTCAATGTCGCCCGAGGTAAAATATTACAACCCGGGAGCAGATGCTTCATGGGTGGTGAAAAAGTTTGAATTCATCAGGTACGACAGCCCGAACGTGCTGACTGATAAATTTGTGCCGCGTGAAGATGTGGCTATTGTATTTCATTTCCGTAACCGGCCGCAGATGATTGCTCCGGTAAAACTGAACCTTCCTGCATTTTTTGTAGCACCGGTGATCCCCACAGCCAACTCAATCAGTCTTACGGGGCAGAATGACACCATGATTGCAATCTGCAAACCAACAGTTCTCTCGCGTGCACTCGGGATCAGGCTTACAGCGGGCGCTTACTCCTGGGTGTCTCTTCCTGAAAAGCTGTTCAGTCCCGTCTGGGAGGCAATGAGGAAAGAGGATGAGCCTGAAATGAGAATGGAACTGTTTTCCGGATTCATCAACGGCCTCTGTCCCACAGGATATGTTCCGGATGAGACTGACAGGAGCTATGACCTGATGATCCTGAAGGGGATCGGTACGCAGTTGCCGGATATCATAAATGAACTGGGAGTCAGTGAGCGAACCCTGCAAAGAAGGTTTCGTGACCGTCTCGGAGCCTCACCAAAGATGCTCATTAGAATAATGAGAATCAATTACCTGTGGGGCATCACCTCAAGTGGTGGTAAAATTGACTACCATGACCTGGTCTTCCTCGGAAATTATTTTGATCAGAACCACCTGATCAAGGATTTCAAATCAATAACAGGCGAAACACCAGATACATTTTTCAGAAGGAACCTCTGCGTGGCAAGAATCTTCAGCGGCAAGTAATCTCTTTCACCAACCCTGTCCGGTTGTCGGCTTTTTACTATAGCACAGGGGAAATTATTCATTGTTTTAGGGTTTAGTTTTTCATTTAAACCTTAGTCATGAAGATCAGATCATTTGTTGCCCTTGCAGCGTCATTACTGCTTTTATTTTCAGGTCTATCAGTCAACGCCCAGATTGTCAAGCCCAAAGAGGAGATCGGAA
>JAKAXP010000323.1 GCA_021816545.1 Bacteroidota bacterium | reverse complement strand
AAGGGTATTGGGTTACAGAACAATCAGGGATTTCGATCCATTTCTGATGCTCGACGGATTTGATTCCACAGATCCGTCTGACTACATAAAGGGATTTCCATGGCATCCTCACCGGGGAATCGAAACAGTAACATACCTGTTGAAGGGCGACATTGAGCATGGTGACAGCCTGGGGAACAGCGGTGTGATAGGTGATCTTCAATGCCAGTGGATGACTGCCGGTTCGGGTATAATTCACCAGGAAATGCCAAGGGCGTCAGAGAGAATGCTTGGATGTCAGCTATGGGTCAACCTTCCTGCGAAAAACAAGATGACACAGCCAGCCTACCGTGATATCAGGCAACAGGATGTGGCCGTGGTCAGTGAGGACAATGCAACCGTCAGAGTACTGTCTGGCAATTACAGGAACAAACCCGGGGCAGTCAGGGGCGAATATGTCAGTGTACAGTACCTCGACGTGGACCTTGCACCCGGAGGTACCTGGCGATACAATGAGACATCAAACGACCAGACTCTGTTTCTCTACCTCATAGATGGCACACTTGCATCTGATGAGGCATTGGCAGAATTTGAGGAAAAAGCCTGCGCTATCCTTATGACAGCTTCATCATCAGACAGCTCTGAATATGATGAGGTAAAGGTCAGGGCCGGTGACAAGGGTGCAAGATTTTTCCTTATTGCCGCAAGGCCTCTTGGGGAACCCGTAGCATGGGGCGGACCCATTGTCATGAATACCCAGGAAGAACTAAATCTGGCATTCAGTGAACTTCAGAACAAAACCTTCATAAAGCACGACAGGCCCATGGTGATCTAAAATCAGGGATTATCCGCCAGGGGATGTCTGATTATACCGGCTATTTATTCATAAACTCAACCCTGTAGGAGCCGTCCTTTTCAATAAAGAGCTGATTAATCCCTGCCCGGGGACGGATATCTATTTTTGTACCGTAAACTCCGACATAGTATGTCTCCCCGGCTTTTACCTGGAAACTCGTTCTTTCCTTGGCAGTCGTTTCCTCAATCACGTTATTATAAGCATCATACAGGATGACACTAACCATACCATCCGAGCCGGACAGATAAATATTCAGGTCATTGCCTCCTGAACCCATAAAACTGTCATGGAATCCCTTCTTCCCTGATTTCAGGTTGCCGTTATTACTTATAAATTCCTCTATCAGGCTGAGCCTGTCTTTATTTGATTGGGCAAGCTCCTCTTCGCCTATGGCAGTCTGATGACTCACGGAAAGAGTGAAGGGGGGTTCATCCAGAACCAGCCTTATTCCAAGACCGCTGCTCTGGGAGAACCAGCCGTTACTAACGTTTTTATAACAGAACAGGAACGGAACAGATTCTCCCGGATTTAACCAGAAGTAGGAGGCCAGCTTGTCACTTTGCTTCATTTCGCTTTCCCTGAATATCCAGGCAACGGTTCTTACTATTCTGTAGTTCAGGTTGCCCCTGACGCGGACGATATAGGGCTTGTCACCAATATTTCTTACAACTCCTCCAAGAAAGATATTAACCCTGTCCCAGGTCTTTATCTGGTCAGCCATGGAAGCATTCATCCAGTCGACAACTGACTTTTCATCCGTTGAATTCGTGACATATAACAATGTGTCTGTAATTTTGACATTATTGTTAAACTCTGCAACACTTCTGTGCAGTTGTTGAGTTTCAATTGCCTCATCTCTTAATCTGGCAGTCTCCCGCGGATACATATCAACCGTCCTGATGCTCCGGGAGACCGTATCCTGTGTATTATAAAGTATGAACTTATGATGCCCTTCGAAGTTTTCCGGATCCCTGCTCCCCCAGGGCCTTACAACGAAGGCACTGCAATCTTCATTCGGAAGCAGTCCGTATGAGTCGGCTATGCCGAATACACACCGTCCGGTCTCCCGGTCAAATATTCTCCATGGATTGGATCTGCCCACCGGGAAATATTTAACCACAATATACCGGGGATATATGTAACAGTTGTCAATCCAGGCTTCGCGGTCCCCGACTGTGAAAGTGAGATACCGGCTGTCAGGAAAATCCCCGGTAAAGATCAGTTTCCCGTCTTTGAGATCGTAAAACTTCAACCTGTCAGTCCTGAAGGCGAAGGTATGTCCGTCATCCCAGACATAGTATGGCTTTTTTCCGGCTGAATGTTCGGAGACGCCGACAGATTTAAGTGTCCTGCTGTCAAACAGCTCAATGCTTTTGTCGTCAGTAATGCCGATGAGATTATCGTCTTTTGAAACAAAGACCTCTGATGTTCTATGTGACCGGTTAAATACCAGTTCCTTCAGGACCGGGAGGTTTTCACTGAAGTAGTGTATCCTGAGAAAGGAGCTTGCCTGGTACGGTACAGAGTACAGGGTAACCAGACGGTCTCCCGAGTTGAAAAGGGCGTGAGGTTCTATCTCAAGATCATTGTACTTAAGATTTGCTATTACCTTTCTGGACTGTGCTTCCGATATTTCGTAGTTACACTTATTGTAAACATCGTAAATCCTGTAATTCCGGTTGTTGTTTTCTACCAGGTAATGATTTACGGAGGTATCCCTGATCTCCAATGTGGAAAGGTCAAGCACTTTAGGTGTCTTTACGGAATCCGGGTATTCCTGGCAATGAATAAGATTGCCGGAATTTTTGTCAAAAAATAAGTTCTCAATAAAACCGTCCTGGCACAGAATGGTCACTTTGCTGAAGACCGGATCGGTTTTGACCATTCCTTTTGCAGGAACATTTTCCCGGATCCATGGAGGAACAGACTTCCCGATGTAAACACCGCTCATGAAAATCCCCTCAGTTACCCCTTCAGCCGAGATCAGTTTTCCCTTTCCTTCATAAAGTCCGTTCCTGAATTCGCCGGAATAACTGTTTCCGTTGGCCAGAACCGATTCACCGTATCCGTTCAGTTCGTTGTTTGCCCAGGTTCCCCTGAAAACTTCGCCTGAATTGCCCCCGTAGGTAACTGTCAGGGTTCCCTTTCCCGAGTACCGGCCGTT
>JAKAXP010000322.1 GCA_021816545.1 Bacteroidota bacterium | reverse complement strand
CACTTGCGGTGGATTGCTGGTGTCTCAATCCTGAGTTTACCGGTCATGTATGCGGCAGTGAGTGAGTTGTTTTTCTTCGGGAAGCTGACACTGCCCTGGTAGATCACCTCTCCGCCGTGGATACCGGCAGCAGGCCCCATATCGATGATCTGGTCAGCAGCCCTGATTATCTCCTCTTCATGTTCAACGACTATGACAGTGTTTCCCAGGTCACGCAGTTCTTTCAGGACATTGACCAGAAGGGCGGTGTCGCGCGGATGAAGCCCTATGCTCGGCTCGTCAAGGATATACAGTGAACCGACAAGGCTGCTTCCAAGCGATGTGGCCAGGTTGATGCGCTGTGATTCGCCTCCGGAGAGGGTGTTTGACAACCTGTCAAGAGTAAGGTAGGAGAGTCCTACGTTTACCAGGAATCCCAGCCTCTGCTGAATTTCCTTCAGGAGGCGGCCTGCGATCTCCTTTTCCTCCCCGTTAAGCAGGAGGTGATCAAAGAAACTGTGAGCCTCACTGATGGGCATAGACGTTATTTCGGTTATTGCCCTGCCCCCGACCTTAACGTATGTGGCTTCCTTGCGCAGGCGTTCTCCGCCGCATGACGGACATATGCGCTTGCCGCGGTAACGGCTGAGCATTACGCGGTACTGTATCTTGTATTTTTTTTCCTCCAGGTGCTCAAAGAAGCGGGTGAGGCCGAAGAAGTACCTGTTGCCTGTCCAGACAAGCGCCTTCTGTTCAGGAGTCAGCTTATACCATGGTTTATGGATCGGGAAATCGAACTTGTCGGCACTGAATATGAGTCTCTCCTTCCACTGCTTCATCGTTTCGCCGCGCCAGCATGCAATGGCATCGTCATATACCGAAAGGTTCTCATCCGGGATGACGAGGCTCTCGTCTATACCGATTACCTTTCCGTATCCCTCGCAGACAGGGCAGGCTCCAAGCGGTGAGTTGAAGCTGAAAAGATGCTCCGTCGGTTCTGCGAAAGTGATACCATCCTCTTCAAACCTGTCAGAGAACCTTACTGTCTGGGAGGTCTCCTCGTCAGTGACTGTCAGGTTTATTTCACCTCTTCCAGTCAGGAAGGCTGTCTGTATTGAATCTGCGGCGCGGCTCAGTTCCTCCTGTGAGTTTCCTGCTGAAAACCTGTCGATTATCAGGTCAGCGCTCCGCATCCTTTCAATAAATTCAAAGGCCCCCTCCTCGTCAAGGCGTATCATCCCCTTTTCCGTGCTGATGCGGTTGTAGCCCTGCTGTATCAGGAACCTTATATATTCAGCTGGTTCCACGTTTTCAGGCACTGCAACCGGGGCTGTGAGCAACACCCGCGTTCCCGGTGTCAGCGTGGCAAGATAGTTCACAACGTCATCAACGGTGTGACGGCGCACCTCACGCCCGGAAACGGGGGAGATGGTCCTTCCTACACGTGCCCACAGAAGCCGCAGGTAATCATGAATCTCCGTGGAGGTGCCTACTGTTGACCTCGGATTCCGGGTGTTGACTTTCTGTTCAATTGCTATTGCAGGAGGTATGCCGTTGATAAAATCAACATCCGGTTTGTTCATCCTTCCCAGGAACTGGCGGGCATAGGAAGACAAACTCTCCACATATCTGCGCTGACCCTCCGCATAGATAGTATCAAATGCCAGTGAAGACTTGCCTGAGCCTGAGACTCCGGTGATAACCACAAGGCTGTTTCGAGGTATCGAAAGGGTAATCTCCCTGAGGTTATGAACACGTGCACCTTTTATCTCAATGTTACCCTTCATTCAGCCTTCGTTGATAAGTTGGCAAAATTAATGATTTTGAAATTACTATTTTTTGTTTTCTTTGTCTGGATCAGAAATGAAACAAACAGGGAACACATCCCGTATAAGTCATCAGTAAACAGGAAAAAAACCAATAACGCAACAAAGGAGGACCGCCTATCGTATAACTCTACCCGAAACCAAAACGAGAGTAAGTTATGAAGAGCAAATTGACCGATTATGAGCTTATTACAAGCTTCATGAACGGTAACGAGAGAAGCATAGAGCTGCTCATCCTGCGTCACAAAAGCAAAGTTTATTCTTATATCAGCCTTTACATCCGGAACAGGGACCTGGCTGACGACATTTTCCAGGACACTTTCCTGAAGGTGGTTCAGTCAATACGGGCAGGCCGTTACCAGGATGACGGAAAATTCATTTCCTGGGTGATGAGGATTGCTCACAACCTTATTATTGATCACTTCAGGCATGAGAAGCAGATGGGAATCGTTCTCAATGACGATTATGAGACTGACCTTTTCAACACGAAGAGGCTGACCGATGATAACGTTGAAGATGTGATTGTCCGCCGCCAGGTAATGCGAGATGTAAGGAAACTTGTCAACGGACTGCCCGAGGATCAGCGTGAAGTGGTCATCATGCGCCACTATGCGGGGATGAGCTTCAAGGAGATTGCTGACATGACAGGCGTAAGCATCAATACTGCTCTTGGAAGAATGAGGTATGCACTCATCAACATGCGCAAGATCATGGTTGAAAAAAATATAACCCTTTCAATCAGCTGAAACAATTTTTTGAGTAAGAGGGCGTTTTTCTCATATGAGAACAGAAACGCCTATGGATAAGAATTCTACCCTCTTACTTTCATATTTTGAAATCACCAATACCCCGTCAGACCTGATTGCAGATGCTTTCGGGATAGATGCCGCGCTGAGCGTTCTGCTTCCCGATATGGATGATGTGCCGTCTGATGAGGTGATCACAAGCCTGTTCGAGAAGATCAGGAAGGGATCGGTGCACTGAAAAGACTTTCCTCAATACTTGAAATTCATTGTTCGGGGAACCGGCAGACAGGGTCTGTCCGGTTCTTCCATTATCTGATGTGTATCGTGGTCAGACTTCAATGAATTTTCTACCTTAGCCCCACACAATCCAGATTGTATATGAAAAAAGCAATTCTCTTATTTACAGCATTGCTGACCTTACTCTGGTCATGAACTTCAAAACAAGAAAA
>JAKAXP010000321.1 GCA_021816545.1 Bacteroidota bacterium | reverse complement strand
TGAACCGGTGAAACGAAAAACAGAAAAAACAATGCATTCAGATCTGACTGAACTGGTCACTGGCGCCCTCAGCGCCGAACAGATTGTTCTCATGCTTGAACACCTGCCGGTGGACATCACCTACGTGGACGAGAATGACACGGTGAGGTATTTCTCCGGCGAAAAGCACAGGATCTTCCCTAGGTCGAAGGCGATAATAGGCCGTGAGGTTCAGAACTGCCACCCTCCTGACAGCGTGGAGGTTGTGGAAAGTATCCTTCAGGCCTTCAGGAACCGGGAAAAGGATCATGCCGATTTCTGGATAAACATGCGCGGACGGTTCATCCATATCCGTTACTTCGCCCTGTATGATGCCGCCGGCAACTACAGGGGCACCATCGAGGTCAGCCAGGATGTGACGGAAATTAGGGAACTTAAAGGTGAGAAGAGGCTTCTGGACTGGAAGTAATATTGTCTGATTTTTTTACAGTCACTGTCTGTTTTCTTTACAATATCAAAAGCATCGCAGGGCGTATTATATTGTTTATCATGCGTTTATAATCATGGCACAATCCTTGGCATATAGATTATAAAACGTGATAAACAATGATGACAAAGCTGATACCCCTTCTGTTGATAATGCTGATCCTTTCTCCTGCCCCTGTTTTCGGCCAGCAGGAGAGCTGGACGCTTGAAGACTGCATTTCCTATGCGCTGTCAAATAACCTTGGATTGCAGCGGCAGGGTCTTCAGACCGAATCAGCGGTGATAGACTACAGGAAGTCAAAGATGGATCTCCTGCCCAATCTAAACTTCGGGTCAGATGCCAGGGTTGGTTTCGGGAGGTCAATAGACCCCGTCACAAACCTCATTACGTTCAAACAGAACCTGAGCAACTCTTATACACTGAGTTCCAATATTGAAGTTTTCAACGGTTTTGCCGCATTGAATACAATTTCCGCAAACAAGTTCATGCTCAAGGCAGGAATCGAGGCTGAAAAGGTGGAAAGAAACACACTGATCGTGAATATAATGGGGCAGTATTACCAGGTCCTTTATGCAAAAGGACTGGAGTCGGCAGCTAAGATGCAACTGGATCTCTCCGAGAAGCAGCTCTTCAGGATAAGCAGGATGGTGAATACCGGCAAGGAGGCAGTTGCCCGCGAGTATGAAATAGCTAGCCAGGTGTCGGCTGACAGGCTGACCTTTACCACGGCACAGAGCTCATCAAGCCGCGCCCTGACGCAGCTCAGGCAGATGCTTCAGCTTGATCCGGGCACGGAGTTCAACGTTCTTCTTCCTGATCTTGATGCCATTCTGATTGCTGAAAACGGTTTTAATACTGACAGTATCTACAATATTGCCTCAGCCGTTCTCCCCCGCCTTAAAGCCATTGAGTATGAACTGAGGGCATCGGAGAACCTCGTGGCTGTCGCCAGGGGCGCCATGGCACCAAGCCTCTCGGTTGGCGGGGCCATTTTTACAGGTTATTATAAGGTTATTGGCGAGGATGGCGACAGCCAGGCTTCGTTCTCGACACAGCTGAAAAACAACAACAGCCAGGCTGTATATGTTTCACTCAACATACCCATTTTCAACAGGTATACAGCCTCAAGGAATATTAAACAGGCAGTGATCAGGAAAGAAGACACCAGGCTCCGGCTTGAGCTTGAAAGAAACGCTCTTTATACCGAGATTGAGGATGCATGCCTCAATTATAACAGGGGAAGGGAGGAATACATTGCAGCAGCAGCCAACCTGGCATTCAATGAAAAATCATTTGATGCTGTTGAAAAGAAATTCGAAGCCGGACTGGTTGACGTAACGGACTATGCAGCAGCCAAAACCACACTTTTCTCAGCTGGGACAGAAGCACTGAGGACCAAACTCCAGTTGCTGATCCGCAAGCTAACAATCGAGTTTTATACCACCGGGGAATATCAGAATATTGCTACAAACTAAACAACAATACGAATAAAATGGACACACCACTGAACAGCATGGATAAACCTATCCCCAAAAAGAAAGGACTTCAGAAGAAACACCTGGTCTACATCATTGCAGGTGCAGCATTCATTGTGCTTGTCTACCTTGCCTTCTTCGCGAAAAAGACTTCAACCTACAGGGTAGAGAAGGATAAGCTTATCATTGAGACAGTAATTGAAGACCAGTTCAATGACTATATAACCGTACCCGGTACTGTTGAACCAATTAGCACCGTATTCCTTGATGCACAGGAGGGCGGACGCGTTGAAGAGATCCTCATTGAGGAGGGATCAATGGTAAAAAAGGGAGACATAATCCTGAAACTGTCCAACCCTGACCTCTATCTTAATATCCTTGACAGTGAGGCACAGCTTGCCGAGAAGGAGAACTTCCTCCGCAACACCCTTGTTGCCATGGAGCAGGACAGGCTGCAGATAAAGCGTGAGCTTCTGAACCTGAAATATGATGTTGAACGCAAGGAGAGAAATTACCGCCAGAATGTGGCGTTGATGAAAGACAGCCTTATCTCGGTTGAAGAGTTCCTGAGGTCTAAGGAAGATCTTGATATGGCAATTCAGTCAAGGGAACTCTTTATTGAACGTCAGAAGCAGGACTCCGTCTTCAGGTCTGTACAGGTTGATAACCTTCAGGGCAACCTTGAAAACATGCGACGTAACCTTTCACTGGTCAGGCAGAGGGTGGAAAACCTGAATGTAAGGGCCACCGTTGACGGGCAGCTTGGATTGCTGGTGCCTGAGATAGGGCAATCAATCGCGCGCGGCTTCAATATGGGCCAGATAAACGTCCTGACATCATTCAAGGTCACTGCACAGATTGATGAACATTACATTGACCGCGTGAGAACACAGCTAACCGCGAAACTTGACCGACAGGGAAGTGAATTTGACCTGGTGGTAAGGAGAGTCTATCCCGAAGTCCGCAACGGTACCTTCGAAATTGACATGACGTTCGAAAACAGCATACCTGACAATATACGCACAGGACAGACATATTACATAAGCCTCCAGCTCGGACAGCCGAAG